>NZ_JAKKRK010000032.1:0-58937 GCF_025654545.1 Shewanella sp. SM20
GCACAGGCGCTTGTTCAGTTTGCTCAGCCAAGCGTTGCCGCCATTTATAAAATGACATGGTACTGAGTTGATGGGTTTGACAAAATTCAGTGATGCTCAGCTCTGATGTGTGCCATAAGTCGATTAATTGCTGCCACTGTGCAGCATTGCGGTAAGCTCGCTTTGCCATATCACTCTCCTGTTATGATGAGTGCACAGCTTATCGCGCGATCTTAAGTGGGAATAGGACGTCCTAAAATGGACGCTTACCCAGCACCGAGTAACGCAACACCTTGGTAAACAACCCTTTGTGGCTTATTTTGTCGGCCAGCGATGAGTGCCCCCAGTAAGTAGCCAGGAATTGGCGCAACAAAATAACAACTGACCATAAAAGGTGTCAGTCCGAGATATTGGCCATAGAGTACACCAGCAATGGCTTCAAACGCCGCAATACCGGCAAAGGTGGCGATCAATGAAAATAAATAAGCGCGAAACGCTCTATGGCGTAGGACATGCTTATAGGATTTGAAAACGGCTTGATGTTCCCGTTGCGCCTTAGGTAAAGACTCTTTAAAGAGGAATATTAACAACAGCCAGACCATGACACCGAATACCGCTAATACCCAGTATACGGCTTGCCAGCCGAAATAGGCTGCACTGGCGCTGCCGATAAATGGTGCAAGCAAAGGTAAAAACACCACAGCCATAGAGACATAGCTATTAAATTTTACCAGTCGGTCGCCAAAGTAATGATCGCGGGGAATGCTCCGGCATAATGCGCCTGCGCTGGCTGTGCCTAATCCTTGGATAAGGCTTGCCATAATTAGTTGGTTAAAGCTTGTGGCCTTTGCCGCGAATACAGCGCCTAGAACGAAAATTGCGATACCCACGACGAGTGGCATTTTGCGGCCAACGCGATCTGACACTGGGCCATACACAAATTGAAACATCCCGTAGGAGAGTAAATAACAGGCCATCACGGCTTGTAGTTGGCTGGCGTCCACATGGAGCCCGAGTGCGATTTGTGGAAGGGCAGGTACAAAAATCGTCTGCGCCATTTGGCCACAGGCGACCATAAAGACAATCATTAACAGTAGGCTAGACTGACTCGCCGCTGGAGCGACATCGTGATGAATAGGAGAATGTGGCGTGCCTGACATGATATTCCCGAAAAAGGTCACTTAAGGTATTTGCGCGCATCTTACTCCCTAAAATCGTAACTTCAAGTGTCAATCATATTGATTTAACGAAATAATTTTTAATGTGATACATAAGTTTTTATCCTGATTTTAAGCTGTAAAGCTAAACTTACGATAGGTTATTTGTCTGTTAACTAGGTCGATGAGTTGCAAATGAATTAACGCAAGGATTAACTCTGTGGTGCATATTTTCTTACAAGCCGCCGATGAGGAAAGGGAGATTGCAAGGAAGCTGTGAGTCAGTAGCAAGGCGTCAGCCATAAATCAGTAGCGACAAGAAAATATCGTTAAGGAAAAGGAGATAGTACCAATATACTTATCTCCTCTATCCTAGTGCATGGTTATTTTTGCAACTTTTCGATCCCAGTTAAAATCTGGTAGCCCACAGTGACCCGTGGCGGAACGGGGATGTTTTTATTACTCAGCAGTACAATGCCGAGTTTTTTGGCCGGAATAAAGGCTGCATAAGCGGCAAAACCACCCGTTGATCCTGTTTTATTAATCCACACATTTTGCTGCGGTGCGAGGGGCGGCACTATAGGTTTAACGGGTGTACTGCCAAACACGACTTTCTGAGTGTGACCCTTAAGTATTTTATCAAGATCAATAGGATATGAGTAATGTTCCCAAATCATATCTTGGGTCATCATGCCGACATCAAAGTATCCCGTGTGGGTCTCATCGAGTGCCGTTTGCAGTGGTTTGGATAACGAATGTATATGCATATTGGCCTCAACAAATTGCAGTAAATCCTTGGCAGAGGTTTTAACGCCATAGGCTTCATCGGCTAATACACCGGGATTGACTCGCACTGGCATGTCTTGCTTATCATAGCCTTGGGCATAATCGGCCATTTTGTTGCTAGGAACCTTGAGATAGCTGTTTGTCATACCCAATTGTGGAAATAGTGTTTGCTCAAGTACTTGTGGAAAAGTTTTCCCTAAACTCTGCGCGGCAATCATACCGAGCAGCCCAATACTCGGATTGGCGTAATTTCTGTGGGTCCCCGCGGCAAATGACGGTTGCCAATGCTTAAGGTAATCCATTAACTCTGCGTTATTAGTGACCTTATCAGGAACTTGCATCGGCAAATCACCCGCTGTGTGGGTGGCTAAATTGATAAGACTAATCTTATCAAAATGGCTGCCTTTTAATGCTGGAACATAATCACTGGCCATATCTGTGAGTGTTAATTTACCTTCGCCCTGTGCATAGTTAGCCAGTGTTGCGGTAAAGGTTTTACTGATAGAGCCAATCTCGAACAGGGTATCTTCAGTCACACTTTGCCCAGAGGTTTTAGAACTGACGCCATACTGATAAAAAAACTGCTTACCTTCTATGGTGACGCCAATCACTGCGCCGGGAATAGCGTATTCAGTCATCAAAGGTTTCACCGCCGAATCTACAAGAGTCTGTATTTCTTTGGTATTAAGTGTTTTGGCTGCAGTGGCATGAGAGAATAGGGCCGCAGAGATGAGGATGCCGTTTAGTAGTGGTATTAAAGCGATCGGGGCTTTTTGTTGCATAATTGACCTTTCATCGAAACTGTATTTGTAGAGTAGATTTTCGCATGATATTAGGGCAATTCCACACTAAGTTAAGTCATTACTGATATTTAGCTTAAATACTCCCCCAATAGGTAAGTTAAACGTTAATTTGGTCGATTTAGTGTTGCATGCTAAGTGGTAACACAGATTAATACATTACAGCTTTTTTAAGGGATAATTGCTCGGTGCTCTAAAATTATCTCGCTGACGTTAGGCTGCAGATGAAACCATCAACCACTGACACAGGCCTTTTATCACGATAATGTATTACGCGATTGCACCATTGATGGCCAAGGGATAAACTGCGCCACCGCGATTAAAAGTGCTAACTGATGTGGTCGCGATCCTTAATAAGTTTGATAGAGAATTGGTTTTTATGGCTTTACCCCCCCATGCAGTGCACCATTTATATCAGTACCGTAAGTCTATTTCGACTAAACCCTTTGGTGCCCGCGGTAAAAAACTGATCCGCTGTCCATTATGCCTCTTAGGTGAGCAGTTCTGTACCTGTGCGCTACGCCGTCAGTTAGATACTCACGCCAGTTTTCTGCTGATTATGTATAACGATGAGGTGTTAAAGCCGACTAATAGTGGACGACTCATAGCGGATCTTATTCCTGATACCCACGCCTATATTTGGTCACGTACAGAACCTGAAGCTGAGTTGCTTGCTTTGCTGAATTCGCCGCAATATCAACCCTATTTAGTGTTTCCTGCCCAATATGCAGAGCAAGGGCAAACCGTACTGAACCAAGTGCCGATGTCGACATTGGCCGAAGGTAAACGGCCGCTGCTAATCATGCTCGATGGCAGTTGGCGTGAAGCGATTAAAATGTTCCGTAAGAGTCCTTACTTACACTCACTGCCGTTGCTTTCCTTCGATCCCGACACGCTCGCGACCTATGCATTGCGTAAAGGTAGTCATGATTTTCAACTTGGCACCGCCGAGGTGGCATCATTGGCTTTAGGAGCGATTGGCGAAGCGGCTAATGGCAAAGCCTTAAGTACTTGGTTTGATTTGTTTGTTGAATCTTCCTTACTTGGCCGTAATCGCCGTTGCCGTGAGGACCTTCTGCCAATTACAGATTTTACCGATGCTTTTGAACTGGCCTTTGAACAAGCAAGTCGCAGTAAGAGCTAATCGATGTTGGATTTAATCAATTTTGAAAAAGGCTAGTTAACTATCTTCTTAAAAAACAAATCCCCTACATTGAGGGGATTTGTTATGTGTAGCAATTAACTTATAGGAACTTCATATTTAAGAAGATACCTCGCACAAGCAAATTGTTTATACCGCGACTTCTTTACCATCTAACTTACGGATAACGACCGTAGCGGCGCGAGGGCGTAATGTCGTGCCCGCAGGCGTTTTTTCAGCGGCATTGGACGAATAAGGCCAATTACCGGGATGCTGAATGTTAGCAAAAACAGAAGTGTAATCAGGGCTAATAGCAAAACCCGTAACCTCACAGTCGTTTGGTCCAACGAAGAAACGCTTTAATTCCATTTGGTTATTAGCCGTTACGCCGAGCTGTTTCTCTTGGTCATCAACAAGCGTTGAAGGCACTATTGCTAGCATCTGATCGTTGGTTTCTTCTGCGACCTCCTTGGCTCCATTGTCGGTTTGAACCCACAAAATACCGCGTTGATCGAAGGCTAAACCGTCTGGGCTGGCAAATTGGTTAAGATCCGTTAAGCCTGATAAGTTTGTCTCTGCGTTACCATCACTTGGTGATCCGAATACGAAGATATCCCATGTAAATTCAGTATCTTTGTCACTTTCATCCCAACGAATAATATGGCCAAAGTGGTTTTTCAATCTTGGGTTCGCTGGATTGGTTTCAGTTCGTTTTGAGTTGTTGGTCAGGGTCAAATAAATTGAACCTGTGAAAGGATCGACAGCACACCATTCAGGGCGATCCATAGGTGTTGCACCAACAAGATCCGCTGCGCCTGCGGTGTTCAAAATAATCTCGGCTAAGCTAGCGAAAGTATTGCCTAGGGTTTTTCCGTCCGTAGTTTGGCTATCTAAGGTTAAAGGCAACCAAACACCACCACCATTTGCATTAAACTTAGCTGCATATAAAGTACCTTCATTCATATACTTATCGCCAGTTTGTATGCGATTGCTGCTGTCAGCATCTTTTGCATCCCATGCCGCGGCCGAGACAAATTTATAGAGGTATTCGAATTGTGAATCGTGGCCAGAATAGAATACTACTGGCTTACCTTCGGTTAACTTGCCAAAGGTACAGCCTTCATGGCGGAAACGACCAAGCGCGGTACGTTTTACTGCGCGCGATGTTGGATTGAAAGGGTCAATTTCAACAATATAACCGTGACCATTCGCTTCATTACGATAGTCATCTTGAGCACTTGCACCTTTTGGGGTGACATCAAAACGCGCGAATTCATCGAGACGTTCCTCATCATGACCTGCAAGATCATCCCAGCCATAACGTGTGCTGGTTTTGCTGATCCCAATGCGATTTTGCTCGGCAGTTAACGTACCACGGTTAGCGAAATAGCCTGGCCAGTTTTCTTCACAGGTTAAATAAGTGCCCCAAGGCGTGTAACCATTGCCGCAGTTATTTAATGTACCGCGAGCCTGACTACCGTCGGGAGAGTAGCGGGTTTCGAGTAGAGAAGAGTAGGCGAGAGGACCGCTAATATCCATTACAGTCGCACCGGTGAATCGGCGGTTATGGTTATCATTGCTAACCACTTCCCATTGATTATTAACCAGTTTTATACGTACAACCGATACGCCATGGGCGTTGATTTCTTTACGTACCTCATCGATAATCGTGCGCAAACCTGAAGTAGGATCAAAAGTTTGTCCTGCAGGATGTAATGCAACTTCATCAATATATTCATGGTTAATGCAAAGTAAACCGTCATTACCCGTATCATTTAATGGAAAGAAATGCATGCCATCGTGGTGCATACCGACTGAGTTCGCTTGGTCATCGGCAGTGTTACTACCATCACTTTTCCATGGTGCTGCTTTTGCATTTAATGGCGTGCCCCATGGTGCAAGTACTTGCGCTGTATAGCCTTCTGGCACAACGACGGCATCTAAACGAGAACCCGCAACTGACGTAAAGTTTAGCTTGGCGGTACTTTTTGTCGGTGGCAAAGGTGTCACTGGATCAACAGGTTTTGTAACAGGGGCGTCATCTGATCCGCAAGCAGTTAAGCCTACACTGGCAAAAGCTGTCATAGCACTGAGGCCTAAACCACTTTTGACGAAGTTACGGCGAGATAAATGTTTATCCAACACTTGGTTAAATGGCTCGTTATTACTTTTATTATAAAGTGTAGGATCAAAGGTGGCCTTACTCATATATTACTCCGGCTAGTACGATGGATTAAATTTCGTGACTAAGGCTAAAGTATCAATATGACAATAAAGATGATTTTATATTACAATAATACTGCAGTGAGCAATAAACCCGATATGCTATAAAAATGTTAACCAGCAGTTTGCTATGGTCTAAGCTGCTGAGGTCAAAGTACCTCAATTAGGATTTTTATTCTGCTATGATGTCAAATGTTGTGTCACAGATAAAAATATATAATGTGAAGTTATTGCTTTAATTATTTTTAAAATTAAAAATTGGAAATAATTTTAATATAATTACTGAATATCATTTTTATTCATAAACATGATAGATTTATATTTAACGTTAAAATTGCTATTTTATTTTAGGTAAAAGACTAACTGATCCTTATCGAGTCATGATCTAGTTTAGTCTTTGTGTTTTAGTCTCTTGGTTTTAAATAATGGCGAAGTGAGCGCGGATCGGTATGGCCAGTTCTGGCCATAATGTATAAATGATCTTTATCATTTTCATGGAGTTGAGTGACACAACCACTACGCAGACTGTGGGCACCATAAAATTTTGCAGGTAGGCCCGCTTTTGTGCAATATTTTTTAATGATGCGATAAATATCGTCTCCCGTGAGAAAACCACTATTTTTATGTAAACTTGAATTAGCTTCAGAGTGATGTTCTACTATTTGATAAGGGCGTAAATATTTCCCATCACGGGAAAGCGATCTAAATAAATGTCCATCCTCTATATTGGCTAGTGATAACCAATTTTTTACCGCGTTGAGTGCTGCAAAAGGTTCATGATCCGGTAGGTCTTTCCATTCCCGTTGACCTTGCTGATTACTCTTCGAATAAGGTAGGCGAACTTTTAGCTTATTGCGTAAAAAACTGACATATTGAACTTTTATATCTGCAAGTTCAGAACGGCGAAATCCACCTTGTAATCCTAACTGAATAATGGCTTTGTCTCTTGCTCGGGTTAATGGCTGCACTTGTTCATCGATAGCTTGAATGAGCATTTCCACTTCATCATACATAATCGGTTGTTGATCATAATCACTCACATGGCGAGATTGATTTCTGCTCAAGCCACGCATCACTCTGATCACCAGAGGGTGCTCGGTAGGCGAGTGGAATCCTGCTTGAATATGATGGTAGCGAATCGCCGCGAGTCGAGTCGTTAATGTCTGTTTAGAAAGTTGTACTCCAGTACTCTCTTGGATCAATTCTTTTTGATGACCAATAAATGAAATTACGCTTCTTGGATCTGCGGGCAGGGCCTGCAGTTGGTGTTCGGCACAATAACGGCTAAATAGACTAAAGCTCGTATTATAAACACGGCGGGTATTGGCTGAAATTTCATATTCAGTTTCTTCGGCAGCACTTAAATAATCACTTCGAACAGATTGTGGCAGGAAAGTCTCTTCAAAAAAACGTGGCTGTTCAGTACGGTTATTATTGTGATGATCTGATCTAGTCACTCTTTCATTCGATATATTGGTGTTATTTTGAGCATTACTATTTGTCCGGATTATTTTAGACATGCCGTTGAAGTCACCTAATATCGAATTAAGAAGGCGTAATTATACGCAAATCACGCCTACATCTACCAGTGATAATCGTCATTATCACTGGTAGAGTGCTTATTTGTTCAAATAAACTTCTGTTATCGGAATAGGGCGCATTAAATAGCATTTAGTTGTTTTTTTTAGTTTAAAAAATAGCCAAGATAAAGCCGTTTGGACAATAGCGATTAATTATGCGGATATAGAATTAAAAGCAAAAATAGTATGAAATTCGTACTTTCTATATGCGATAGTTTCGAACTTGGTTAGCCACATAATCACAATTTTAAAGAATGGTTTAACCATTTTATTGACTTTGTTGAATGGAATGCCGCTAAACTAGGCTTGTCTATTGGATGAAATTTAAGCTAATAAGTACAACAGCTTGCTAGGTATTTGACCTGATACGAGTTGAGTTATTCTTCCTAAAGTAAAAGGAAAGCACAAGGAATCGATATCAAACACAAAAAATGGTTGAACCATATATTAATACTTGTCGATTTGTACTAGCATGAGGACCGATTTATTTCATCTGCATTAGACACATGCTTAGCTAAAGAAACGTATTTATGGAACCGCAAGCCTGGATATATCAACAAGACAAACCAACAGCAGGGAGAAAATTATTATTGCTTGAGGAAGCAGAATTAATTTTTGCCTTACCCTTAATTTATCGCCTTATCAATCCTGAAGCTGTGGCATCTAAACCGGATTGGTTTTGTGACGCTGAGTTACAAACGGTTTCCTATACTAAGTTGGTAACACAACTAAATGAATTGGTCCGATTACGCAAAAAGGCACAGCGGATCGACAACGAGCTTATTAATGTAAACAAAATGCTCAATCAGTATTTTACTGATTTTGGCTGGCGTATGGTTCGCAAAGAATTATCTCAAATAAAAAAACGGCAAAAAAAGTCTCATATTGAGCTGAGCAGGGATATTATTTTGAGGTTAAAACGTTATATGGAAACTCAAAAGTTAGACAGTTTTGACCAAGCCATTGATACCCTATTGTCAGAGCATAATGAAAATATTTCGCTTAATGTTTTACAACATACTGATGAGGATGTTGTAGACGACATTGTTGATGAATAGAACAAAATAACCGCGGATCTATGTTTTGAAGAATATGATTTTAAAGTTGTTCTATTGCCTAAAATGGATTATCTAATAAGGGTAAGTTAGCCGTGACTTATCTGTGCAGACACGTAAAATTACTGTTAAGATCTTATGTTTACGACTAGATAACGCGGGGCATTAGAGATGAGTTTAAGTATTGCAAACGATAGGAAAATTGCGGTTTTATGCCGAATTGAACCTGGCTGTCTCGGACCTGATGGCGTAGATCATATTGAGGCTTTTTGTGCTTTAGCCCAGAAAGCGATGCAACATTTTGACGTCGATGTCGGCACTTGGGTGTTGATCCCAAGATATGATAAAACCTTAGAAGAGATGCAATATAGTCTTGCAAATAAGCTGCTTTCGCGTGAGCAGGCAACTAAATATTTAGTTTCTATAGGGCGTGACATTGATGGTTTTGAAGAAAGATTTCAGGACAAACTGACGTCGCTGATCAACCTATATCTTGCTAGAAAACCTTAAATGCTCTATTTATCGGAGATGTATTTTTTGCTGAGATTCATCTGACTTCTTGTTTTTTCATAGGAGATATCGGATTTGTATTTTTACAAATCGGTTTTATTTTTATATTTAATTTCTGACTAAAAAATAAAATTAATCCTATATTAATCATTGTCTTGTAACAAAATTCGAACCTATAATTACGCTCCTGATGAGCAGTTAAGTTGGCTTGAAAACTCAGTTGTTGCTAATTAACTCCGTAAAGTACGTCAAAATTTGCTAGACTAGTCGACTCACTTAATGCTGAATCTTTTTCTTGCGGTATGCCTGAATTTTGTGGGTGGTAAGGATAAGTGTAAAGGACGGTTGATGTTCAATCCCATTCCGGAAACCAATCCATACGTTAGTTTGTTGCAGCAGGATTTCGGTTTTTCTGAATTTCGTCCTGGTCAAGCGCAAACGATAACACAACTGTTAGCAGGGAAGTCGAGTTTAGCGATTTTCCCGACAGGTTCTGGTAAATCCCTTTGTTATCAATTTACAGCATTGCAGTTACCCCATTTGAGTTTAGTGATTTCGCCTTTACTCGCCTTGATGAAAGATCAGC
The DNA here is from genome assembly GCF_025654545.1 of Shewanella sp. SM20. Classification (NCBI taxonomy): domain Bacteria; kingdom Pseudomonadati; phylum Pseudomonadota; class Gammaproteobacteria; order Alteromonadales; family Shewanellaceae; genus Shewanella; species Shewanella sp. SM20. The sequence continues at coordinate 9,818 of NZ_JAKKRK010000032.1, forward strand.
TGGAATTTTTGCAATCTAAGGGAATTCATGCGGCCAGCATAGATTCAACCTTAAGCGCTGAGCAGAGTCAGCAAGTGATGACAGATGCGCGCTCTGGCAAACTGAAAGTTTTAATGGTGTCGGTGGAGCGTTTCAAAAATGAACGCTTTAGGCAGTTTATTCAATCGGTTCCGCTGTCTATGTTGGTCGTAGATGAGGCGCATTGTATTTCAGAATGGGGCCACAATTTTCGGCCTGATTATCTTAAATTACCCGATTATCGGCGCGAGCTTGAAATCCCGCTGGTACTGTTACTGACGGCCACCGCGACACGTAAAGTGAAACTGGATATGGCCAAGCGCTTCGATATCGCGCCCGAACACATAGTACAAACGGGATTTTATCGACCCAATTTAGATTTGACTGTTCTGCCCGTGTCGACGCAAGAGAAAAATGCCTTACTGGTTAACCAGATAACATCATTCTCAGGTGCTGGTATTGTGTATGTGACGTTACAGCAAACCGCCGAAACAGTCGCACGACTCTTGAGCCAACAAGGCATAGTCGCCAGTGCCTATCATGCTGGATTTGAAGATGAAAAACGTCAACAAATTCAAAATGATTTTATGCAGGATAAGCTGCAAGTGGTTGTTGCTACCATCGCCTTTGGTATGGGAATAGATAAGAGCAATATCCGTTTTGTGATCCACTATGATTTGCCTAAATCCATTGAAAACTACAGTCAAGAAATCGGCAGAGCAGGGCGTGATGGTGCGTTATCCCATTGTGTGACTTTAGCCAATCTTGACGGACTCAATACCGTTGAAAATTTTGTGTATGGCGATACGCCTGAGCGAGAAGGTATAGCGCAAGTCATTGAAGCTATTCGACTTGAACAAGATTCTGGTCAGTGGGAATGTCAGCTTAATGGCGTGTCGACGGCGAGCAATATTCGCCAGTTGCCGTTAAAAACGTTACTTGTGCAGCTAGAAATTCTAGGTGTGGTTAAGCCGTTATTTGCTTACTACGCCGATGTTAATTACAAATTTTTAATGGATAAACATGTCATTCTGAGCCGCTTTAATCCAGAGCGGCAGGCCTTTTTGACGCAAATTTTTAATCATACGCAGATGAAGAAAATATGGGGCGCGTTAGATTTTGATGCCTTGTACAGTGCGACGGGCCATGAACGCAGTCGCGTGTTGGCCGCGCTGGAATATTTAGCTGAACATCAGTTGATTGAATTAGAAACCAAACGAATTACCGATGTGTATCGGGTGGATGTTGCCGCATTAGCGCGTCCGGAACTCATCGATGAGCTGTACCATTATTTTATTGATAAAGAGCAGAAAGAAATTGCGCGAATAGCGCAGTTAGTCCGCTTTTTTGAACTTGAGACGTGCTTAAGCCACAATTTATCGCGTTATTTTGATGATAATGAGGCTCCGGCGGTCTGCGGTCATTGCAGTGTCTGCCGCGGTCATTTCGCTAAGTTGAGTTATTCGACGGAACCTACTTGGCCGACAGAACAGCAGATATTGGCTGATTTGCGTGAGTTGAAACATCATTTAACGGCTAAAGGCATTGGTGCTTTGTCAATCGATACCTATTGTCGTTGCCTCGCTGGTATGTCAGTTCCTTTGGTGAGTCGTTTTCAAGTGCGTAAGTTGAGTGGTTTCGGCCGCTGTGAAAAATTGAGATATGCTGAAATTAAACAGAAAGTTGAGTCACTGTTGTCGCAACTAGATGATAAAAGAGTTGAACATGAATAAGGCCGTAAAAAAGATGTTAGCCACCCATGAACATTTAGTTCACTCTGAAGGTGTGACTGTGGTTTCCCATATGCAAAGGGAAAAGGCAGAGTGGGTACAACATACTGTTATGATTGAAGATTGTGATGTTCCGTTTAAATTCAGACGGGTGAAAAAATATCGTAATCTGCAAGGGCAAAAGATCAATGTCATCTATTACCCAGAGACAGAAACAGTCGCGGGTTTTGAGATAGAAATCATGCAAGTTGTTAGAATTAAACGATTCTAGTTAATGTTCTTCGAGTCTTTGCTTTTATCAATCAGCAAAGACTCGAAGCGCATTCGATTGATGACTCGATCGTTAAAATCGTGCTACTTACTTGGAATATTGATAGGTTGAATCCACTTTCCACGTTCTGAAACGCAGTTCCGCGCCTTCTGGTAGATAAAATACCTTAGGTAAACGACTGTCGTAGCGCATTTTCAGTTCACCCGGAATACGAACAAAAGCTTCTTTCTTCGCCAATTCGAAACAGGCCATCATAGTGCTCGGCCCTTCAGCGATTTCATCCACTTGATAGTAGTTATAACCCCAACCTTGTACAGTCAGTTCCTTCAATTCCCCGTTTAATCCATGCTTATTGCAATCGACCATTTGAGTCTGGCCAATTTGGATTTCGATCATGTAGTCATCTTCGTTTTCTAACTTAGGCAAACTCAAAATGTGCTGCACCATACCAGCCGCCGGAGCAGGGAACATCTTAGTCGCTTCCTGTGCGCTGTAATCTTTTGGGTCAAAACGTTGAATGCTGATCATAGGCGCATCTAATCCTGTTGGGTGTGGCGGGCTGACTGCCGCAGCATTGAATGACAATAATGTAAATGCAAGGGGAACAGCGCTAACGCTAAATAAGGTCTTCAATTTCATCTTGTTTCTCCTAATCGAACTGAATGGATGTCGACAAGTTTGTCGTTGTTCTGCCCCTATAAACGCAGCAGAGGTAAAAAAGGTTAAATTATTCAATAAAAAATCGATTTTTACCCAAATAATTTTTATCCATCTGAATAATAAGGCTGCAATAAAGCCAATCTTACTCTGCTGAATCAGCTGTTTTCACACATAAATCAAACGCTAATCCATTAAACATTGCCTGATATCCTTTGCCTAGTCTAGCTGCCTATCTTAATTCACATATCAGCGTCTGACTGATGATAGGAGTACAGATGCATTATGGGGATCCAGATGCACGTTTAAAAGTTTGAAAACGGTATATCTTGATAAATGACTAATTTGAACTTCATATATTTTGATTTTCAAACTATAATTCAGGCAACACGTTTTTTATCATTGATAGCGATGGACATGGAGTAGGAATTACACAATGAAATCAACAGCAGTCGAGCAAGCGACAGGGCATCAAGCTACTGCCCACCGCCAAGGGCACTCACTCGCCCAGTGGCAACACTCCCATGAGTTTTCGAGCCAGAACCGCGATGGCGAAAAGAACACGCGTTATGTACTGTATTTAACTGTGATCACTATGGTGGCTGAAATTGCTGCCGGAACCATTTACGGTTCTATGGCATTGCTCGCCGATGGTTGGCATATGGGAACCCATGCCGCGGCCTTTATGATCACGTTATTCGCCTATTCCTATGCCCGTAAACACGCTAACGATCCTGCCTTTGCTTTCGGTACTGGCAAAGTGAGTGTGCTTGGCGGTTATACCAGCGCAATAGCGCTAGGACTTGTGGCACTGGTGATGTTGATTGAATCGGGAATGCGACTGATTAGTCCCGAGCAAATTCATTTCAACGAAGCTATTTTTGTGGCCGTTATTGGTTTAAGCGTCAATGTGCTGAGTGTATTTTTACTTAAAGATCATCATACCCACGACCATGGGCACGGACATAGTCACGCTCATGACCATCAAGATGATCATAAAGACGAATATGCTCACGCGCATCACAACTGCCAAGCACACACCCATGACTCACATGCACACGATGAAAGTCATCATGATCACAGCCATTGCCAACATGAACAGGATCACCAACATGCTGCAGAGCATGAGCACAAGAGCCAGAAGGCCCACGGTGGCCATGATCACAACCTACGTGCGGCCTATTTTCACGTACTGGCCGATGCGTTAACGTCAGTGCTCGCCATCGCTGCTTTGTTGTTTGGTAAATACATGGGACTAACTTGGCTCGACCCGATTATGGGGATTGTCGGCGCTGTGATTATCAGCCGTTGGTCTTGGGGACTCATTCAGCAAACCAGCCCTATTTTGCTGGACGGCGGCGTTAAAGCGTCATTGCAGCGTAAGGTCGTGGAAACTCTTGAGGCCGTACCGGATCATCAAGTGGCCGATTTACATCTTTGGCGAGTGAGCGCCGATCACCATGCTATTATGGTGTCTATCGTGTCCCATTCACCGAAAGATGTCAGTTATTTTAATCAGTTACTGTCACAATTTCCTGAATTGGCCCATATCACTATTGAACTCCATACTTGTCGTCAGCGCGAGTGTATGGCTAAGGAAGCCTAAATGACTGTTGAACATCATCATTCATCAAACCTGAATTCAACGACTGCTCATTCAACGGCCGCACATTCAACAGATCATGCATTAAATCATGTGATTATTGAATTTTACGAAAAGCTGTCGTCTTGGGAACACGCCATTGTACGTGACAAAGGTTTTAGCCTATCGCAGGTGCACACCATTGAGTTACTCGGCGTGCACGGCGCTATGAGGATGAAAGAACTGGCGGATAAAATTGGTGTCACAACAGGCACACTAACGGTTCAAATCGACAAAATGGTTGAAGCTGAGTGGGTTGTACGTCGTCCCCATGAAACCGATCGTCGTTCGATTCTGGTGGAGTTAACCGAAAAGGGCCAAACTTTGTTCCTCGAACATGATGCATTACATCTACAACTCACCACAGATCTCACCGCTAAAATGAGCAGTGAGGAACGAATCGTACTGCTCAATTTGTTGTCTCGTATGAATAACGAGTTTTAATTTACCCTATTTCATCCACTAAAAAGCGTCCCTCGTGGACGCTTTTTTATAGCATGACATCTTTAAAAACACGATTCATTCAAGATTAATCATCAGCTATTACAGTATCTTACCTTTTGTTACATTCTTGTTGGATTAATAGTTGAACTGGATATTAATTAAGGTAATGTAAGGGCAGATCTCAAGATGGACTTTGTTTAAAAGGAATAGAATGAATAATAAATTACTGCCTTTGTGCATTGCAGGAGTGCTCGGTATGAGCGGTCAACTTCACGCAGAAGAAGATAAATACATTTGGTTAGAAGATGTTGAAGGCGCAAAGCCGATGGAATGGGTGAAAACCCAAAATGCTGCATCTGCCGCCGAAATTAAAGCGTTTAAAGGTTTTGATACCTTAGTGGCGAACAGTCTCGCCATCCTGAACGATAAAGAACGCATTCCCTACGCGACCCACATTGGCGACAAGTTATACAACTTTTGGAAGGATGACACCCATGTGCGCGGTATTTACCGCCGTACTACTATGGAAGAATATGCTAAACCCGATCCCAAATGGGAAACCGTGCTCGATATCGATGCTCTAGGTAAAGCTGAATCCGTCAATTGGGTATTTAAGGATATTAGCTGTCAGTATCCCGAGAATGAGCGCTGTTTTATCTCACTTTCCCGCGGCGGTGCCGATGCGGTGGAAGTGCGAGAATTTAATTTAAATACTAAATCCTTTGTTGCCACCAAAGATAAGCCATTCTTTTTGAAAGAAGCCAAATCAAGTCTGAGCTGGATAGATAAAGACCACGCCTTTGTCGGTACTGATTTTGGTGATGGTCAAAGCATGACTGACTCAGGTTATCCACGGGAAGTGAAACTCTGGCAACGTGGTACAGCACTCGAGCAAGCGAAACCGATTTTCACTGGTGACAAAACCTCAGTCGCAGTATCAGGCTGGGTTTTATTCGATGATAAAACGCCGCTGAGTTTAGTCACCGAGGCACATACTTTTTATACCGCCAGCCAATATGTCTATCAAGATGGCAAACTCATTGGGTTGCCATTACCTCAAGATGCTGAGATTAAAGGTTATTTTAAAGGTAAGTTATTTATTGAGTTAAAGAGCGATTTAACCAACAAAGACGGTAACTTTAAGCAAGGCGCGGTCGTGTATGCCGATGTGGCGGATCTTATCGCCCAAAAAGCCAAATTCAGTTTATTTGTGAGCCCGACTCAGACCGCATCGATAGCGCAGCTGAGTTTTAGTAAGAGTGCGATTTTCGTGAATTGGCTCGATAACGTGAAAAGCAAATTAGTGCGGTATGAGCAAGACGAAAAGGGCGCTTGGCAAAGCACCCAAGTCCCATTCGAAGCGAATGGCGCCCTGACGGTAATGGACGTTGAGCAAGACAGTGATGATTTTTTCGTGAATTACACCAGTTTTCTTGAGCCTTCAAGCCTCTATACGGTTAATGCAAAAACCTTAAATCCGAAGAAAATTAAAGGTATGCCGCAACAGTTTGCTGCGGATAAGTTTAAAACTGAGCAATACTTTGCGACGTCTAAAGATGGCACTAAAGTACCGTACTTTGTGGTGATGGCTAAGGATCTTAAGTTAGATGGCACTAATCCTACGCTACTTTATGGCTATGGTGGGTTTGAAGTCTCACTGCGTCCATCCTATTCGGCCACCATTGGTAAGAATTGGTTAGAGCAGGGCGGCGTATATGTGTTATCTAACATTCGTGGCGGTGGCGAATATGGCCCAGCTTGGCATCAAGCGGCGTTAAAGCAAAATCGACATAAAGCCTATGAGGATTTCGAGGCGATAGCGGAAGATTTGATTGCCCGTAAAATCACGTCAAGTAAACATTTAGGCATCCAAGGTGGCAGTAACGGTGGCCTGTTAATGGGGGCGGCATTTACCCGCAGGCCTGATCTGTACAACGCTGTCGTGTGTCAAGTGCCTTTACTTGACATGTTTAGATTCAATAAGTTACTCGCCGGCGCCAGCTGGATGGGTGAATACGGTAATCCGGATATTCCTGAGGAATGGGCTTACATTAAAACGTACTCTCCGTACCATAATCTGCATAAAGACGTGCATTATCCAAAGGTCTTTTTCACCACATCGACCCGTGATGATAGGGTTCACCCAGGTCACGCCCGTAAGATGGTTGCTAAGATGAAAGACATGGGAATTGATGTTTTGTACTACGAAAATATTGAAGGTGGCCACGCCGGCGCTGCAGATAATAATCAAGCCGCGGAACTTAATTCAATGGCGTTTGCCTACTTATTACAGCAATTAAGATAATTACCGCTGGGTTAGCATGAATTGTTAACTCTTCACTGGTAAAACCGAGCAAGACCCTAATAGGTTGGGGAGCAGAAAACGGTCGAACTTATTGAGGTTCGGCCGTTTTTTTAAGTTTATTATTTAATGTTAACAATACCCACAGATAATTTGAGCCATTGCCAAGAGCTTGCTACTATTGCGAAAAATTTCACAGTCAAAGGCCTAAGACTACCTTAAGAATACTAAGTTATTCTCGACAAACAACTAATTTGAGTGAGAGCTATCAGTGTTAGCAAGATTTAAGACTCTATCGGTGAATCGATTCACTTTTATCACAGCGTTATTTTACGTCTGTATTTTCAATATCCCATTGTTTGGCATCATTAAGAAAGGCATTGAAAAACAACCTGATGTCGATCCTATCTTCATCGCTACAGTGCCGTTGTTTTTAACCTTTGCACTCAGTTTTGTATTTTCCTTATTTACGGTGAAGTATCTCGTTAAACCGTTTTTCATCTTACTCACCTTGTTATCATCGAGTGTGTTCTTCGCTGCCTACCAATACAATGTCGTCTTCGATTACGGCATGATAGAAAACACTTTTCAAACCAATCATGCCGAAGCGTTCATGTATGTGAATTTCGCTTCAATAATGAATATGTTACTGACGGGGATTTTACCCGCGTACCTTATCTATAAAGCGGATATTCAGTACAAACCTTTCCTAAAAGAACTACTGCATAAAGTGCTTTTTATGCTAGCGATGTTGGCAGGACTGGGCATTATTGCTTTCTTCTATTTTCAAGATTACGCGGCCTTTGGCCGCAACAACGACGAGCTAAAACGTTATATCGTGCCGACGTATTTTATTGGTGCTGTGTCTAAGTACATCAATGTGCAGTACTTGCAAACGCCAATGGAATATCAGCAACTTGGCCTCGATGCAAAAAATGTCAGTGCCAACTCAAATGGAAAACCGAATTTATTAGTCCTAGTCGTGGGGGAAACCGCGCGTTCAATGAGTTATCAGTATTATGGCTACGACAAGCCAACCAACGCCCACACTCAAGACCAAGGATTAATAGTCTTTAAAGATACCCATTCATGTGGCACGGCAACGGCGGTATCTTTGCCTTGCATGTTTTCTCGCATGGGACGGGAAGATTACGATTCACGCCGTGCATATGCTCAAGACACCGCCGTTGATGTGTTGGATCATGGCGGTATTAAAGTTCAATGGTTTGACAATGATTCTGGCTGTAAAGGGGTGTGTGACCAAGTTGAAAACATAACCATTGATTTGAACAGTGATCCTAAGTTGTGCACTGGCCAATATTGTTTCGACCAAGTGTTACTGAACAAATTAGATGAAGCCTTAGCCAACGCAGAACGCAAAGATACTGTGATCGTATTGCATGTCATTGGTAGTCATGGCCCGACTTATTTCTTACGTTATCCAGCGGAACACCGTAAGTTCACACCGGATTGTCAGCGCAGTGATATACAAAACTGCAGTGAAGATGAGCTGATGAATACCTATGACAATAGTATTTTGTACACTGACTATATTATTAGCGAAGTGGTTAAAAAGTTAGAAAACCAACAAGATAAATTTGATCCAGCCATGTTGTATCTGAGCGATCATGGCGAGTCTTTAGGCGAAAAAGGCATGTATTTACATGGCGCGCCTTACAGTATCGCACCGATTGAGCAGACGAGCATTCCTATGCTTGCTTGGGTGTCAAAAGATTTTAGCCAAGATAATCAATTGGATATGGATTGTTTGGCTGAGCATGCGGCGAAAGGTGGTTTCTCCCATGACAATTTATTCGATAGTCTATTGGGACTAATGAATATCAAAACTGATGTATATCAGCCTGAATTAGATATCTTTGCTCGCTGCCGCGGTTAATTGTGGACTTAATTGTCGCGAGGTTTTGCTCGTTCTAGTTGGTTCGACACCATGATGAGGAAGAGGATGGCAACATCCTCTTTTCTTTTGCTCCCTGTCATAATAATTGATTTCTCCCATATCCAAATTGAATCAGTTGAGTTAACTTAATATATACAAAAACATAACAAATCTATGGTTCGCGATTTATGTCTTCTACTGCAGAAAATAAAGAACTTGATTCTGCCGCGCAAATTTTGCGTTTGGCCGTGCCGCAAATGTCTGCCCTCGATATTCCTGTTACTCCTGAAAATTACACTGTTTGGTATGAATATTTTGCAGGCACAAATCTCGATTTAAATCGCGCGATTGATGGTTTTTTGGCGAATTCTGTCTCTTTTACCAAGGAAGTTAATACCAGTCTTTATAAAACCTTTATCCAAGAACAGTCACCAGAAGTGATTGAAAATGTTCAGATTGAAACACAAATCTTGATCAATAGCCTGTTGAATAAAATCAGCCAGTTGAGTCAAGGAACCGCGGCATTTTCTGGCTCATTAGCCGAGTTTGGTTTGCGATTACAAACTAATCCCGATATCAATACCTTAAACGAGCTGGTTGATGGTGTGGTTGATGAGATGCAGATGCTACTTATCAACAACCGTGAGATGGAGCAAAGTCTGTGTACCATGGGTCAAGAAGTGCAAAATCTTAAATCTGAAATGGAAAATCTTAGCCTCGCGGCGATGACAGACCAATTAACGTCTCTGCATAATCGCCGCGCCTATGAATTGAGTATTCAGGATCAAATCTACCGTTCACAAGATCACCAGACCCGCTGTAGTCTCTTACTGATTGATATCGATAACTTTAAAGCCTTTAACGACACCTATGGTCATTTGACCGGCGATAAAGTATTGGCCTATGTCGCATTAGCCTTAAAGCAATGTGTGCGTGGGGATGACTTTGTTGCGCGTTATGGCGGCGAAGAATTTGTGGTGGTGCTACCTAACACCCATTTTCACGACGCATTGCAAGTGGCTGAAAATCTGCGTGAACGTATTTCTGAGCGACGCTTAACGGTAGGGAAAGACAAAAAGCTTTCCCTTGGCGCGATTACTGTCTCGATTGGGATGGCCTCATTGCAACAGGGGGATGATGCTGAAACGCTGTTTAGTCGCGCCGATAAAGCACTGTACCAAGCTAAGTCCGAAGGCCGTAACTGTGTTAGAGGCTGAGAATGTGATGCAAGTGTCGATGTTTCAAGGCGTTAAGTATTAGCTCGGTCGCTATTTCGTTAAATAATCATTTACTTAGGATAACAAAATGCCGCAATGATTTGCGGCGTTTTTGTTCGTCTGGATAGGTGCTATTGATCACTGGGCGGTTTTAAATCCATGTGCATTTTGATCAAATGCTCCTCCATATCGAAGGTCACTTTAAAACCGAGACTCTTGGCAAGACTGGCCATATTGCGATTCTCAAACATGGTAAAGCCGGTGAGCACGGGCGTGTCGTTGGCCTGATAATATTTGATTAGTTTTTCGAGTAACAACTTACCTAACCCTATACCTTGATGATCGCCACGCACCGCCATGGCAAACTCGGCCTCGGTATTATCAGGGTCGATGGACGCACGCACGGCACCTAAGGTGATGTCATCGCCATCGGGTCCCTTAGCCGTGGCGATAAAGGCCATCTCACGGGCGTAATCGATTTGAGTTAATACCGCCATTTCTTCATGGGTCATTTTCGAGCGCACCCCAAAATAACGTTTGTATCTGTCTTCATCGGATAGCGAATTATCGAAGGCCAAATGTTTAGGTTCATCTTCGGGCAAAATCGGCCTTAGCATTACCTTAAGGCCATTTTTTAGCTCGGCGAATTCTTCTAATTCCTTCGGATAGGGCATGATGGCCATCCGCGATGAACTGTCGGCATTGGCATCATGCAAACGGATATTCACATCAAGCAGAGTGATGTTTTCACCCGCGGCCAGTACTGGGTTTAAATCTAACGAGGCGATTTCAGGGCAATCGATAATAATATGGGATATTTGCGTTAACATCACGCACAGGGCATTCATGTCTAGACCCAGTGGTAAATGTCTGTCCTTTAACTTATGGGTCTTTAACGCTTGGATCACCATATAACGCGCCAGTGCCATATTCAGGGGAGGCAGGGCAACGGCAGCATCATTGGTGGGGTCCCATTCTGAGCCACCTTCGCCAAGGCAAATCGCAGGACCAAAGACGGGATCGCTTATCACGGCCACGCGGATTTCCTGCGCGCCAGCGGTCAACGCCATTTTCTGCACTATCATGCCTTCAATAATGGCTTCGGGATTGGCTTGATGCACCCTCTGGGTAATCGCATTCGCGGCGTGGCGGATATCTTCAGCCGAGGTTAAATTGAGCATCACTCCGTGCACATCGGACTTATGCAAGATGTTAGGGGATTGCACTTTTAACGCTAAGGGATAGCCCGCTTCATTCGCAATGGCCACCGCTTCATCGGCATCTTTCACAAACCAAGTGTCTATAGTGTTAAGCCCATAAGCACGCAAAATAGGGCTGGCCTCATGGGTTTCCAGTACCGATTTTCCTTTAGCTTGAGCCGCTTGCAGTAATTTGCGCGCCGTAAGGCTATCTGTCGGAATATTATCGGGGATCGATTGCGGCACTTCTTGCAGCAGTTTTTGGTTACGACGGTATTCAACCATGTGCATAAAGGCACCCACAGCACCTTCGGGTGTACGGTAGGTGGATATACCGCCCTTAGTGAAGCGTTTTCGTGCCTGATAAGCCGAGTCTTCACCGCTCCAGTTCGTCAAAATATTGAGGCGATTCTTTTTGGGATGCGCGTGGATCACACTCACCAAAGCATCAGCTATCTCAACACTTTCACCGAGTGCTGAAGGGGAGTGCAAGACCAAAATAGCGTCAAGTTCATTGGAATCCATCAGGATAGTCAAAGCCTTAGCATATCGTGATGCGTTCGCATCACCAATAATATCAATGGGATTTTGCCTTGACCAAGTATTCGGTAACACAGCTTCTAATTTGGCTATTGTGTCTTCTGATAACTCCGCCAGTTTACCGCCGCGCATAATGAGTTCATCCACCGCTAATACGGCAGGACCGCCACCATTACTGATAATCCCTAAGCGCTCACCTTGCAGCGGATTGGAATGCGCTAAACTTTCAACCGCGGCAAACAGTTCAATTAAATCGTTAACCCGCAACATACCTGCACGGCGAAACGCCGCTTCATACACTGCATCGTTACCGCCAACACCGCCTGTATGCAATTTTGCGGCGCGGGCACCTTCGGCGCTGCGGCCTGATTTAATCACTAGAATTGGTTTATTGCGTGAAGCGGCTCTAGCAGCCGAGAGGAAATGGCGCTTCTCATTCACCGAGTCGATATAAAGCATGATGGCGCTGGTGCGGCTATCGCGGCCAAGGAAATCGAGCAGTTCGTCAAAGTTAATGTCGGTGGCATCACCGAGGGAGATAAAGGAGGAAAAGCCAATACCTTTGTTATTGGCCCAATCGAGTACCGTTGTACAAATAGCAGCCGATTGAGATACAAAGGCTATTTTGCCCGGTAGGGCGCTGGCGTGGGCTAAGCTGGCGTTTAATCCCAATGGGGGTAATAGCATTCCTAAGCTATTTGGCCCCAGAATACGCATCCCGTAACGCTTAGCATTTTGCATGGCAAGGTCGAGTAGGCTCACGCCATCTTCGTTAAATTCCTGCGCCATCCCTGTTGCCATAATAATGGCCACCTTACAGCCAAATTGCGCAAGGGTTTCAACGATGGCGGGCACACGGCAAGCGCGGGTACAAATAACCGCTAAATCCGGTTTGATGGGTAAGGCTTCAATATTGGGATAGGCGAGCACACCCATCACTGCCCGATACTTAGGGGTGACTGGCATGATAGGCCCAGAAAAACCACTCGATAGTAGGTTTTTCATCAGCACATTACCCGCGCGTTTTTCGGTATTCGAAGCGCCGATAATGGCAACGGAAGTCGGTTTAAATAAGGAGTTTAATGTACGTTGACTCATAAGCGATTCCATCCCAATCCATGACGCTTCCAGTGTAACCTAGGGTATGAGGACTGCACAGTTAAGTTTCGGGTTCCATTAAGACAAGTTTATTAGCAAATCATGAATTTACGGCAATTTACTGAGAATTAGCGCTCAATGCTGAGGATTTCTATCGCGATAACTGCATTTTCCGCATTGCGACACGTAACAATGTGAATAATTTCACTTTCGTGTTTGAAAATCATCCAATATGAAACTACTTTTTAATCACTGTACAATTATTGTGAAGTCCATATGACATACAAGGATGGGGTCGTTGCGGTGCTCGCGGCAGGCGTTGGATATTCGCTGAGTTTGATGACATTGTGGGCTATTGGTCCGGTTATTTCTGTGTTGATTATGTTGCTGTGGCAATTTTATCAGCATAAGCAAATGCAGTCAGTTCAACAGCATGATGATAAGTCCTTCAACAACCAACTTGCCGCGGACTGGCAAGCCCATGTCAATCTGTATCAAGAGTCAATCACGACACTTAACGGCTGCGAGGCTAACATTGACAGTGTGCTAGCGGTGCAAGGTGACGCAGTCAATTTGCTCGGTGAGTCATTCGATGGTTTAGGGCGGTTAATGACGGAGCAGACAGGATTTATTTCAGATCTCGTTAAGAGTACTGATGATGCTGAGTTATTCCATTCAGATCAAATGAAGCAATTTGCCAACAATACCTCAATGACGTTAGAGCGCTTTATTCAATCCACCATAGAAATGTCGGCATCAACTATGGAGTTGTTGGAAAAAGTGAATCTCATCTACGAGTCTATGCCTCAAGCGATGAAAGCCTTGCAAGACATAGATCAAATCTCGTCCCAGACTAATTTGCTGGCTTTAAATGCGGCAATTGAAGCGGCGCGGGCGGGTGATGCGGGTAGAGGCTTTGCCGTTGTGGCAGATGAAGTGCGCGCTTTATCCACTCGTAGTGCAGGTTTTAGTGAAAGCATACAAAAACAGCTTAAATCAATTCAAATTCAGATTGAGCAATTAACCGTACACGTGAGTAAAGTCGCCGACCAAGATATGACTTATATTATTGATGCAAAAAAGGATATAGATACTGCACTAAGGCAGATTATCGTTAAAGCAGAGAAGGATTCTCAAGTGATTGAACGTATCGATTCATCGGCACATGAACTAGAACAAGCCATCTCGGATACTATTCGGGGATTACAGTTCAGTGATATTACTTCCCAAAGCCTGATTTACACAAATCAGTCCCTAAACCATTTAAAAGAATCGCTGAATCGCGTCACCACTATGTCACAACAGGAGTTTGGCATTAAGGGGGATGACATCACAATACAAATGAGTCGCCGACGTCAGGAGACTCATAATCCCGTTTCAAGGGATCAAATTACCTGTGGTGAAATTGAACTCTTTTAATTAGGGATAACACAATGTCAAATATTAAAGTTATTTCATTGCCAGAGCGCTTTGACTTTTATTACCACAAGAAATTCACCAGTGATTATCAAGATATTTTAACGCTTCCAGAGGTTAACCATATTATTTTAGATTTTAGTCGAGTGCTTTACCTCGATAGTTCTGCTTTAGGCATGATGGTACTGCTGCATCGTAAGGCGCAGGAGTTACATATTTCTACGTCTGTAAAAGGTGCACATGGTCAGGCGAATGAAATCCTTAGTATTGCCAATATGCAGAAAATCTACATCATAGAGTAACACTCATTATGGTATCGCTTACTCAGCCAGAACATTTTATTTTAGTTATCGATGATGACGCTATTGCGAGTCAAAGGATCAGTGACTTTATTCATAGCAAAGGTTACAACGTTATTGTTTGTAGTGATCTAGAAGAAGGTTTATTTGAAATAACGCAAAATACGGTTGATTTAATTCTGATTAACTATTGGTTAAAGGATGGTACCGCACTGGCGTTACTGGACAAGTTAAATAAGGATAAAAAAGAAACACCTGTTATAGTCATGAGCGAGACAAAAGAAAATCAATCCGTGTTAGCCTGTTTTAGAATGGGGGTTTTGGATTTTGTTGTTAAACCGATAAATGTTGAAATATTTTGGTACAAGGTTGAATGTTTACTTACCCGGGTTCAACTTCAGCATAAAGTAGAGCATCAAAGAATTGAACTTGAAAAAATGCTTTATGAAAAGGCCCGAGAAGAACACATGGCCCGGCATTTATTTGAGCACTTAGTCAATATTGATAATACTGACTTTGATTTTGTACATACTTACTGCCAAGCCAGTGCCAATTTTAGCGGTGATATTATCCTCAATGGCATAGCGCCTAATGGCAATTTCTTCTTAATTCTTGCCGATTCTACAGGTCATGGCCTGAGTGCAGCCATGCCCATCATGCGTGTTGCTAGTACATTTAGGGCCATGGTTTCAAAGGGGTTTTCTTTAGTTACGTTTATTTATGAACTGAATGCTAAGCTCCACCGAGAAAACCCTGAAGACAGATTTGTTGCCTGTATTATTTTAGAAGCCGATTTTAATCGTAATAAATTACACATTTGGAATGGTGGTATGCCCCCCGTGTATATTCAAACGGGGGGAATTGACTGTTTAACAAACCACAATATTAAAGAAACTGACCATTCTCGTTCAGTCAGTAATCAATCCATTGATAAATTTAAATCGACAAATATGGCTCTTGGTATTTTACCTCCGCATACTTTTATAGCGGATATTGTTACGGTTGATTTACCATCCCATGGGCATGCTTGCCTTTTTAGTGATGGTTTAATAGAGCAATATACCCATGACGGCAATCCATTTGGCATTGATAAATTAAAAGATCTATTTATTCATTTGTCCGGTGGTCTAGTCAAATATTTAGAGAACAATATGAATGAGTACTGTTCTGCTGAAAATATTGCAGATGACATCACTATTTGTACCTTAGATTTCGAACGATTAAACACTTGGCATCAAGATCGTGATGTCAATCGTATTAAAGCCATTATGGATGGTGAGTTCTGCTGGGATGTCAGCATTGCAGGGCCTATGTTACTCAGCGCTGATTATTTAAGTTCATTGAATCAGTTTCTCAGCATATTGGGATTTGCGACTAATTTCTGTCAACGGGTTTTTACTGTTGTCGCAGAGTTATTTAGCAACGCTATTGATCATGGTGTACTAAAATTAGATTCTCGACTAAAAAATGATCCAGAAGGCTTCGAACTGTACCATAGTATTAGGGACAGTTTTGCAGATAGGCTCACGGAAAATGATTGGGTAAAAGTGAGCATCATCTGGCGTTCATTGCAGGATGAATTACATATTAGCGTGGCTGATAGTGGCAAAGGCTTTGAGGGTGATGAAAATTTGATGGCGGACATTCCTCAGTTGTCTGGGCGCGGTCTCTTACTGGTGAAAACATTATCTAAGACCTACGAATTAGTACCGCCAGGGAATATAACTAAAGTCATAATGGAATAGCGCATGAGTAAAAGAATATTAATTGTTGATGATTCCGCAGCGATTCGACAAATGGTCGAAGCGACCCTTAAATCGGCTAATTATCAAGTGGTACTAGCCAAAGATGGTCGAGAAGCACTCGATATCTGTAATGGGCAGAGATTTGACTTCATTCTGACAGACCAAAACATGCCTCGAATGGATGGGCTGACCTTAATTAAATCCTTACGTGCTATGTCGGCATTTATGCGTACGCCGATCATTATGCTCACCACGGAAGCGGGCGATGACATGAAAGCCCAAGGGAAAGCCGCGGGTGCGACGGGATGGATGGTAAAACCCTTTGATCCTCAAAAGTTGTTGGCTATTACGGCTAAAGTGCTGGGTTAACTGCAACGGGGTGCGCTATGTCCATCAATATGGCCGAGTTCCATCAGGTCTTTTTTGAAGAAAGTCATGAACATCTTGAAAATATGGAACAATTGCTATTGGCATTGGACCTTGCTTCTCCCGATCCTGAAGAACTGAACACCATTTTCCGTGCTGCACATTCTATAAAAGGCGGCAGTGGTATTTTTGGTTTTACCGCATTAACCAGTGTCACCCATGTGATGGAAAACCTGCTGGATAAAACGCGTAAGGGTAACTTCCAATTAACGTCATCTATTATCGATTTACTGCTGAGTACTGTGGACACGTTATCCCATATCTTGAGCTTGTACCGCGAAGAAGAGCAGATTGATTGGCAGGAGGTCGAATACAGTAAAAGCCAGTTGGTTGCAGCGTTAAATGGTGAGCCTTTTAGTTCATCAGTTGCGATACGTAACGGCACAGACGTCGCTAGCACTCCCACCATAAATGCAACACTCACCGCAGCAGTGGCGGCAGAAGATCTGGGTTTTGGATTTTTTGAAGATGAAATGGCACGTGATATTGCCATCGAAGGTGAAGACTTTGGATTTTTTGATGAGGCTTATCAAGCGGAAGACATCAGCGCTGACAGTGTGGCAAATAATAAAGAGTGTAATGCTGAGCTGTGTGATGTGACAATTGACGATGATGAGTTAGGCTTTGGTTTTTTTGAAGCATTAACGCCAGAATCCTTCGCCAATGAAATCGAGTTATTAAGTTCAAAACCGCTAGTGCAGAAGGTTTATAAGCCAGCGACCACTCGAGCACATCAAGCCAAGGAAACTGGAAGTAGCCAATCTAAAAACACCCTATTTAAAGCCAACGCGACTGACCCCACCACACCTGATTCAACCGTGCCCACGAGCCCTTCTGTGAAAGCAAGCTCGTCTGCAATACTGAGTTCAAACGCAACATCAAACTCATCCGTTGCCCCAAAGCCCAATACCACAGAGGTGAAAACAGCGACAAAAAAAACAGCCGCGTCGGCTCAGGATGCCACCTTAAGGGTCGAAACCTCCAAAATAGATACTTTGGTTAATCTCGCGGGCGAGCTGGTGATCACTCAGTCCATGTTGACTCTCATTGGTAACGAGATGATGGGCGATTTAGGTGAGCGACTCAAGACCGCACTCAATGAATTGGAACGTAATACCCGTGAGATGCAAGAGGCAGTGATGTCGGTGCGTATGCTGCCGGTATCCTTTGTGTTTAACCGTTTCAACCGTTTAGTAAGGGACCTTTCTGAGCAACTGGGTAAAAACGTCAATCTCGTGATTGAAGGTGGCAACACAGAAATAGACAAGGGCATGATTGAAAAGCTCGTCGATCCGCTGACTCACTTAGTGCGCAATAGTTTAGATCACGGTATCGAAAAACCTGAAAAACGGCTCGCAGCGGGTAAATCTGAAGTGGGTGTGTTATCCCTTAAAGCCAGTCAAAGGGGCGGCAATATCGTTATCGCTGTGCACGATAACGGCGCAGGCTTAAATCGTGAACGCATTATTCAAAAGGCGCGGGAAAACGGTTTGCAAGTGGCTGATAACAGTAGCGACAAGCAAATTTGGCAATTGATTTTTGCCGCAGGATTTTCAACCGCGGAGGAAGTCACTGATGTGTCAGGCCGTGGTGTTGGTATGGATGTGGTGCGCCGTAATATTGAAGCCTTAGGCGGACGCATTGATATTGAGTCCACTGAGGGCCAAGGCTCAACCTTTGAAATCCAGTTGCCACTCACGCTCGCCATTGTCGATGGTATGACGGTTTCTGTGGGAAATCAGATCTACATTTTGCCCTTAGTGCACATCATAGAATCTATTCAGCCGCAAACGGAACAACTTAAATTTCTCGCCAAAGAAAGACTCTTAAAAGTACGTGAAGAGTACTTACCTCTGCTCAATCTTTATCAGCTGATGGAAATTGAGCCCAATGCCCGCTGCCCAGAAGAGGGCATAGTCGTATTGCTCGAAAGCAACCACAAGCGCTTTGGCCTGTGCGTTGATGCCTTAGTTGGCCAGCAGCAAGTGGTGATTAAAAGTCTTGAAAAACATTATCGCAGGATCCCCGGTGTTTCCGGCGCCACCATCATGGGCGATGGCAGCGTCGCGTTGATCCTCGATGTCGAATCACTCGCTCTGCACATTAAAAATTAAGGAAATAGCCATGGAGAGTCGATCAACTATGACCGCCAAAGTGGAATACAACGCCCATGATGAGGTGGAGTTTTTAAGCTTTATGTTAGGCGAAGAGCACTATGCCCTCGATATTATGTCCGTCAAAGAAATCCGCGGCTATGAGTCGGTCACTAAAATCGCCAACGCCCCTAGCTTTATAAAAGGCGTGATTAATCTACGCGGTGACATAGTGCCCATAGTGGATTTGCGGATGAAATTTGCTGTTGGAACCGCCACTTATAACGAGTTCACTATCGTTATTATGCTCAATGTGTTTGAACGTATAGTCGGCATAGTGGTCGATGCCGTCTCCGATGTGATTAAGCTGTCGGCGGAGGAAATCTTACCTGCCCCAGAATTTGGGGTGGCGTTCGATAGCCGCTACCTCAAAGGCTTAGCCACAGTCGAGGATAAGATGATCATTTTAGTAAATATTCAGGCTCTGATCAGCAGTGATGAGCTGGGTCTAATTGATGCAAATAGTCTGACTGATCAGGAGTAACAATAATGAGTATTTTCAATTTTTTTGGCAATGATGAGGCGCGTGAGCAAAGGGATGAAGAGCGTCAGCGCTATTTTCAGTTACTTGATAACAGTGGCAACAGCTTTATGATCGCTGACAGTCAGCGTAATATTATTTATGCGAATAAAGCCGTCGTCCGTTTACTGCAAGAGGCAGAGGACGATATTCGTAAAGAGTTACCTCAGTTCTCAGTTGCCAAACTGATCGGCAGTAATATCGATATTTTCCATAAAAATCCTCCACATCAGCGCAATTTATTAGAACGCCTAACTCAATCCCATACTGCGCAAATCACCATAGGCAAACGTACTTTTAGGTTGATTCTGACGCCGATTATCACGGCTGAAAATAAACATTTAGGTACAGGTGTTGAGTGGATAGATCGCACCGAAAGTATCGAAGCCGAGCGAGCAACCCAGCGCATCCTCGAAGCGCTCAATAATACCAGTACCAACGTCATGATAGCCGATGCTAACCGTACGATCATTTATATGAATCGCTCGGTCGAAACTATGTTGCGCCATTCTGAAAGTGAGATCAGACAAGCCTTACCGCATTTTTCCGTGGATAAAATCCTCGGCAGCTCGATGGATATCTTCCACCGCAATCCTGCCCACCAAGCAAGTTTACTCGATAAATTAGACCGTAAATATGAATCGCTTATTAAGGTCGCGAGTTGCCATTTTCGCTTAACCGCCAGCCCCATTGTGTCTAAAGAAGGTGAGCGCTTAGGCACTGTGGTTGAATGGCTCGACCGCACCATTGAAGTACAAACCGAGCAGGAAATTTCCCGCATAGTCACAGCCGCAGCGGCGGGTGATTTCTCCCAAAGGGCGGAAACAGATGGCAAGCAAGGTTTCTTTTTAATGCTGGCGAACAATTTAAATTCGTTAATTGAAACCTCGGAACGTGGATTGCAAGATGTGGCGCGGGTGCTGATGGCGCTAGCGGATGGCGATTTGACCACTCGCATTTATAACGATTATGAAGGCACCTTTGATGATTTGAAAAATTACTCAAATCAAACTGCTGAAAAGTTATCCTTCATGATCCAAGATATTCAACGAGCCGCGGATACCATCAATACCGCTTCGGCAGAAATAGCTCAAGGTAACGCTGATTTATCCAGCCGCACCGAAGAACAAGCTTCGAGCCTAGAGCAAACCTCGGCCAGCATGGAGGAACTCACAGGTACAGTGAAACTCAATGCAGATAACGCTAGTCAAGCAAATGCCTTAGCCTCTAAAGCGGCTGAAGTCGCGGTGGACGGTGGTGAGCTTATCCAACAAGTCGTACAGACCATGGCATCGATTAATGAATCGGCGCGTAAGATTGCCGACATCATTGGTGTTATCGATGGTATTGCATTCCAAACCAATATCTTAGCGCTTAATGCCGCGGTAGAAGCCGCGCGGGCAGGAGAACAAGGGCGCGGCTTTGCTGTGGTCGCATCAGAAGTGCGCAGCTTAGCCCAACGTTCGGCCAATGCCGCTAAAGATATCAAGGCACTGATCTCGGATTCGGTGTCTAAAATCGAGAGTGGCAACAGCCTTGTCGGTAAGTCCGGCGATACCATGAAGGAAATCGTCATCGCCATTAAACGGGTGAACGACATCATGGCGGAAATCGCCTCAGCCTCTAATGAGCAGGCCATCGGTATCGATGAGATCAGCAAAGCCGTAGTGCAAATGGATGAAATGACGCAACAAAATGCGGCATTGGTTGAAGAAGCGGCCGCCGCAGCGGAAAGCATGCAATCCCAAGCGCAGCAACTCTCAGACAGTGTTGCCAGTTTTCGCGTGGATGACGAAGATGAAGCCCCAAGACGCAGCAACGCGAGATTAGCGGCGCCCAAAGCGAAGGCGATGAAACCCATCAAACAGCAGCTTCAACCTATGGCAAGAGCCAGAGTGACAGAGAAACCTAAAACCAATGCGATGAAGCCCATTAAGCAAGATCAAGATGAATGGGAAGAATTTTAATTGAGTGAAAACAAACCATTGGAACGAGAGTTTGCCTATACCTCGGTGCACTTTAATACCGCGAGGACGACGCTGTACCGCTTAGCGGGGATCAAACTCGCCGATAGCAAGGATGCTATGGTGTATAGCCGTTTAGTGCGGCGGATCAGAACATTGAAATTAGCCGGATTTTCGGCTTATTTTGAGTATCTGCTAAGCCATGAAAACGAACACCAAGAATTTATCAATGCGTTAACCACGAATCAAACGGCATTTTTCAGGGAACCGCATCACTTTGAGGTGTTAAAACAGTATTTAATCGATAACCCTGATACTCGCAGGATCTGGTGTGCGGCCAGTAGCACAGGGGAAGAACCTTACTCGATTGCGATTGTCGTCGCTGAACATTTCAACAGTTTTAAAACGCCTATCGAGATCATTGCTTCCGATATTGACAGCGGCGTGCTTAAAAAGGCTGAAATGGGTATTTATCCCTTAGACAGGATCGATACTGTTAGCGATATCCGCAAGAAACGTTTTTTTCACCGCGGACGCGGTTCACAGTTGGGCAATGTGCGCGTGGTGCCCGAATTAAAGCAGATGCTCAAGTTTACCCGCATTAATTTGCTCGATTCTTTTTGGCCGCTAAAAACGCCAATCGATGTGATTTTTTGCCGTAATGTAATGATTTATTTCGATAAAGAAACGCAGGAAGTCATATTAAAACACATGATGAACTCCCTTAGCGAGGATGGGCTTTATATTGCGGGACATTCGGAAAATTTTAATATGTTCCCGCAAATCATCACTGCCGTTGGTCAAACAACCTATCGGCCAGTGAAGGGGCTTATGAGTGCTAAAACCTAATATCGAATATGCCATTGCGGAGCCGAATCGCTATCACGATCATCATTTTGGTTGCGATGCGGTAAAAATATTACCCGGTGAGTATTTTGCAACCCGTGAAGATACCATGATAGTAACAGTGTTAGGCTCCTGCGTCTCAGTGTGCTTGTATGATCCTAAGCTCAAAATTGGTGGAATGAATCACTTTTTATTGCCAAGTGACAATAGCAATTGTACTGGGGTGCTCGCCGATTCTGCCCGTTACGGCGTGTATGCCATGGAGTTGTTAATCAACGACTTGCTCAAGCTTGGCGCACAGCGTAATTCACTCGAAGCTAAGGTGTTTGGGGGCGGCAATATGTTACGCAGTTTTACTGTGCACAACATTGGTGAGCGTAATGCTGAGTTTGTGATTGAATACCTCAATCTTGAAAATATCCCTATCGTTGCTGCCGATTTACTCGATGTGTATCCGCGCAAAGTGTATTTTTTCCCCCATTCGGGCAAAGTGAAAGTCCGCAAAATTAAATCCATGCATAACAGCACAATTCTTGACAGGGAAAGTGAGTACCGTTTACGGGTTCGTAATTTACCTTCGGGCGGCGACGTTGAACTATTTGGTGATTAAGTTATGACGATCAAAGTGTTAGTTGTTGACGATTCTGCGCTAATGCGCAGCTTGCTCGGTAAAATGATTGAGGCTGACTCTGAACTGTCTCTGGTTGGGCTTGCTGCCGATGCCTACGAGGCCAAGGAGCTGGTGAACCAATTTCGCCCCGATGTGATTACCTTAGACATCGAAATGCCCAAAGTAGATGGTTTAACATTTTTGGACCGCTTGATGAAAGCCAGACCCACTGCAGTAGTGATGATTTCATCGTTAACCGAGCAGGGCGCTGATGCGACATTTAACGCCTTGGCCTTAGGCGCGGTGGATTTTATCCCTAAACCGAAATTAGACTCGCCCCAAGGTATCTATGATTATCAGGATTTGATTTTAGATAAGATCAAATCTGCCGCGAAAGCCAAAATCATCAAGCCGCAGAAATTTGTTGAGCCAGTACGCCCTGTTTCAAGTAAGCGGCCAGTATTGGCCAATACAACCCTGACTCAGCATTTAGTCGCGATAGGCGCATCTACTGGCGGTACTGAAGCCATTCTTTATGTATTACAACATTTACCCGCGGCTATGCCGCCGATAGTGATCACCCAACATATGCCCGCGGGGTTTACCCGCACTTTTGCTGAACGTTTAAACCGACAGTCACGGATCACTGTCAAAGAAGCCGAGCATGGGGAACGACTCTTACCCAGTTATGCCTATGTTGCACCAGGGGATCATCACCTTGAGATCATCAAAGTGGGTGGCAGTTATAAAGTCAAATTAACCCAAGATGAAAAGGTCAGTGGCCACAGACCTTCGGTCGATGTGATGTTTACGGCCTTGGCCCAATGTGCCGCGCCTAATATCAGCGCGATGATTTTAACCGGTATGGGCAAAGATGGCGCCGAAGGCATGGTGGCGCTACACCAAAAAGGCGTCACTACGTTTGCCCAAGATGAACAAAGTTGTGTGGTATTTGGCATGCCACGAGAAGCAATAAAGTGCCGTGCGGTAGATTATGTGGTGGAGTTATCGCAGATGCCGAGCAAGCTCATTAACCATTTAAGCTCACTGTGACCGCCTACGCTGAGTGGGAGTGGGATTAAAAAGTAACGGATAGAGCGTGAGTCTCGCAGGAAGAGCATTACGCCGAACTGATTTGTGCGCTGCAGTGGCTCATTCTGTTTAGGGTTAGTCAGTCGGAGAAACCACGAGCTGATTTCTACCTAAACGCTTAGCTTCGTAAAGGTTTTTATCTGCCAGTAACAGGCAATCTTGAAATTCCTCACATTGATCCGAAAAGGCTAAACCGCCGCTGAGCGTCACCTTAAATTCGACGCCATCTTCAACAAATACGATATGGCTAAAGCTTTCACGGATCGCATTCAACTTGGCAATCGCCAGTGGTTTTTGCATATCTGGCAGCACTAACATAAATTCTTCACCACCGTAGCGGCCGGTAAAGTCAGTTTGACGTAAGGATTGTTGTAACAGATGGGCAAATGCCAACAACACCTTATCACCACCGGAATGACCATAAGTATCGTTGACCTTTTTGAAGTGATCTAAATCGAACATAGCGATACAAACTTGAGAGTTAATCCGTTTCGCTACGTTAAAACAGCGTCTCGCAGCCACCAGAATTTGGGTATGATTTAGCAGCCCAGTTAAGCTGTCGCGACTAGCCGAACTGCGAATATCATGACCCCGTTGCGCACGGGAAATCACCTGCGCGACGAATAAACTCGGCGCGGTTTGCTTTGAAATTAAGTCATCTGATCCCGCTTGTATGATGCTGACTTTATTCTGCATCGTATCATCAGAGCTCAACACGAGAATTGGGCTCGAGGTGTATTTGTCCAATTGACGGATCATCTTTGCCAGCTCAAGCCCGTTCACTTCGGGCATGTACAAATCGAAGATAAACAAATCAGGCTCAAATTGCTCAAGGGCAGGCAAGACTTGCTCGGCACTCGATAACCCTTTTACCATCAAACCGTGACTGCGTAACAGACTTGAAAAGTAATCCACCATAGATTGTTGATCATCCACCAGTAACACCTTAAGCGGCTGTTTCTCTGACATCTTGAGAGATTGATGGATTTTGCGCACTAATGAGGTGGTCTCAGCGGGTTTGACAAAATATTCGCTGACATTGGCACGAATGGCCAATAGCCGCATGTCAAAATCCCCCCGCGAGGATAAAACAAACACTCGGGTATTATTCTTCTCAAACTCAGTGGCGGCTTCGAACAAGGCCTCTTCAGTCCAATCGGGTAGAATTAAATCCAATAGAATCAGATCAAAGGGTGTTTTATTTTGCACTACCAGAAAGCTCGTGAAATTCAAAAAATGCTGCACACTAAAACCGAACTCTCGCAGCTGCTTTGTGATCATCGCGCCTACATTACCATCGTCTTCTATGATGGCAATATGGTGCTCATGGCGCGCCTTTGATGGTTTATAGGGGCTTTGCTGCATTTGCGCCTCCACTACTGGCGCCGACGGTTGGCCGCGCATATTGTTTTGTAACAACTGGTGGAAGAGAGTATCTAAGCCTTTGATCGTAGGCAGTTCGGGGGCTGGCGCATTGAGCAGCCCCTTAAGCAGCACCTCCAGTTTATCGACTATGTGTTTGGTATCTGACAACCCAAAGGTCTCGCTCGACCCTTTTAAGTTATGCACCTCTCGGTACACGGCAGACAGCATGTGTGCGTCCCAATTTTTACGCAATGAAATCCACAAGGTAATGATTTGTTTCTTTTTATCCGGCAGTGCATGTAAAAACTGTCGTTTAAGTTGCTCTAACGAATCTTCAAAACTCATAGGCAATAGATATCCTAAATAATTGAGCCCTAGGTCTTAATCTCTATGTAGACGCTACGCCAAGACGTTAAAACCCGTTCACTCCAACACTGAAATGGAAACTGCTCTGGAGAAGCATGTAACAGATTCAATCAATTGCACTTATCTTTACACTCACTCATAGAGTGTAAACCACTGCGAAAAAAACGACGGGGAAATGCTGAGATTGCATAGGCATTGATAAGAATATTGGGTCGAATAGCCGAAATCAGCACAGTGATCGCGAACAGTATAATGCTAAATATTTTATGCAAAACAGCATGATAATGATGACATGTATTTTTTATCAAATACGACTGTGATAAGTTAGCGTCAGTAAAAACAATCACTTGTTGCAAAAGGATCGTTGTCAGTGAGCACAGTGTTTTATAATGACCACGCCGAAATACTCGCGGCACAGTATTTGTCTAAAACCTTTGAAGAAGTGCATTCGAGTTGGTTGCATCATCTTTTGCCTCTACTTACCAAAAATACATTGTCGATATTGGATGTGGGAGCTGGTTCTGGCCGGGATGTGTATTATTTAGCCGAAAAAGCACAGGGCAAAGAGACACAAATTATTGCAGTCGAACCTGCGGTTGTTTTAGCGAAAATGGGGCAGGTGTTAACTCGGGATCTACCCGTGCGTTGGATTGAGGATGGTTTACCTCAGTTGCAAAAAGTGGTTGGCCTAGCGCAACAGTTTGATCTGATTTTACTCAGCGCTGTGTGGATGCATTTATCTTCCTCAGAGCGCCCACTTGCACTAGTAACACTCTCACGCTTACTCAATTCGACTGGACTTTTAGTCATCAGTTTGCGCCATGGCCCAAGCCCCGATGCGCGCGTTATGCACCCAGTCAGTGTCGATGAGCTGCTCACACTGGCTGCAGATTGTCAGCTACAACTTTTAGATTTGAGCCAAGATGAAACCGATAAACTCGGTCGCTCACAAGTGCATTGGCAGACGCTAGTTTTTACACCCAAACTGATGCCAAACGTAAATACACCTGAAGCAAGCGTTATTATTCAGGAGCGACTGAATGCCGATTGATGCGAGAAGACAAGTTGAATTTATTAGCTATTTACAACGTCTGTTAGTTGAAGGGGATTTCGTTGCAACTTACAAATTTGCCTTACTACATGCGATCGCCGATATCTGTATCGAACGGCCATTAATACTCAATGCCGATCCTGCGCTGAAAACCGCGATCAGTATTGATGATTTGGTAGAGAAGTTTATTGAACTTTACTGGCAACACTCTTTGCCTTTTGGTGCCAATGATGGGTATTTTGTTCTGATCCAAAATAGTGGAAAGCAATCAGCCTTGATCAACAGTTTGATTGAACTACGCCATCAAGGTGTTAACAGTCTATCCCAGTTAAAAGCGCATCTTAGTTATCCAGCTTTATTGCGTAAAACGCGCGGTACGTTTAAAGATGGCCCCTTATGGCGCTTACAAAACTTGTCTCGTAATGAAGAATGTTTCCTTTATCCCCATGATAAAACGAAAAATTACATTGAGTTGAATCCGGGTATCGCATTTTGCTTCAAGCGATTTCACGATTTAGTGGTGTCATTGGCTCGTACTCAATGGGTACAAAAAATCGCCGAGTTTCCAGCAAATCAGGTCATTATAGGCAGTAAAGGCAATTTAAGTGAGTTTCTGTTTGGTAGCGACAGACAGACGATCACCTATGCTAGACCTGTACTGCTTGATATCCAAAAAGGCCAATGCTTCTATTGCCAAAAATCATTAAAAGAAACAGGCGAAGTGGATCATTTTATCCCTTGGGCACGATATCCTAATGATTTAGGCCATAATTTTGTCCTCGCACATAGCAGTTGTAATAATCAAAAACGCGATCATCTTGCCGCTCAGCACCATAAAGATAACTGGTATGAGCAAAATATTATCCAGCATGGCCAAACGTTACACTCTGAACTCAATCGATATTTCGTCTGTGAGAGTGATCGCTCTGAAGCCATTACTACTTGGGCTTATCAGCTTGCAGGACAAAATCGCTCGCCTCTCTGGCTTGATAAAAAGACCTTTGTGCCTTTTAACGCATTAGATAATGACTTATCAAGTACAGCAATTTAGAGCATGCTCACAGTTTTATGGCACTTATTTTTAGCACTCGTCAAGGTCGAGTGACCTTAAGGCAACTGTGCTGCAATTGAATGAGCAACGCTGCCAAGCTAAAGTAATCGATGAACTATTTATATGTTATCTTGGTGGCATTACATTTTATCTTCATTGATTTTGTTACCTGTTGATATTAAAGGTTTACTTCCTGATAAGGTAATTGATTTCAAAGAAAATAAGGAGTATTTGGTGGACATATATGGCGCACTCGTTCAGTGACAACAAGCAGATGAATGCACCATGGAATTTATTGATAATACATGTCTAGTTTTGGAGGTTCGATGATGAAATCGATTTTCTTACTGCCCATATCTGTGTTTGTGTTGATAGGTTGTACAACGCCTAAATCGCCGAGCGAAGTGTATGACGAGTACAATGCTAAGGTACAGCAGGGGATGAGTTATCAAGAGGACAAGGCTTACTATACCCAACGTAAGCAAGCGGATGTTGAGTCTAAGTTCCCACAGTATATGCAGCAGATGAAGCTGTCCCGCGATGAAGTGATCGCATCTTATCTTTCATTTTCAAAAGCCGCTGCCAAGTGCAAAGCACTCACCTTAGTGTCGCAGGTGATAGAAGGGGATACGGCCGTCCTTGAATATGCACAAAAAGATCTCTGTGGTAATGCATCGGAGGCGAATGAAAAACAAAGAATTAGCATGATAAATGAAGGTGGTTGGAAAATTGATGAGCTCCAAATTAGTCTCTAAATCATTTGGAATATCGTATCAATGACAGGATTTTATGAGTTTTTTAGCCTGCCAAACGGAGTTGAGGTTACTTGCCCCCATTGTACTGGCTGCGCCACTTTTACCTTTGCCCATGTTTTTCGTTTAGAGAAAAAAGATGTGCATTTATTTGAAGATAGGCAGTTTGAGATCAAGCAGTTTAATCAAAGGTTTGCCCATAAATGGCCAGGTGTGCTGTTTTTCCCTCCGCTATTGGATGCTTCTTGGCGGGAAAAATTGCCAGAAAAATACCAAGGTACTTCGACTTGGGAACATAGGGCAAACAGTGCTTTTACAGATGGTACAGATCTTGGTCTTATTTGTTGTTATCAGTGTATGGCAAAACAGAAACATCGACTTGAATGGCCCAATGACGCATTTTATTCCCTTGAGTTTAAAGGTCATTCACTTTGGGCATTTAATAAACAGATGATGCTTCAGATCCGTGATTATATTCAGGCCAAAGATCGCGATGCGGTATTCGAGTCTGAGCCGATAGTTATTCGACATTTGCCGACAATTTTTAAACTGGCTAAAAATCGCGAGATATTGGTTAAAAAAATTAATAAGCTAATTTATAGCCCATAGTTTCTACATACCTATTTCAAAGACTTGTGTGGTCAATCTCATCGAGTAGTTGTGTTAAGTTGTCTGTGACTCGGATATTTGCTTTTCTATTAGTTATTACAGTTAGCGGGTCTATTATCATGTTGAAATATCATATTGGCACTACCGAGGATGAATTCGAACCCGGTTCCGGCGGCCATGTACTTCGTAACAAACTCGCGATAACCGATGAAGAGGATATGGCAGAGGTAGAGACTCAGTTGTTACTAAAGCTTTATGAGTACGTGAAAGCGAGCATCTATCGGTTGGTATGCTCTTTGAGTGGCATCGAAAATGGCTCGGTAATGTTTATTACTGGGCTGGTGAACGGCGTACAGTCAATATGGGAAAAGGTGGTTTCGAATTTACGGCAGCGGCTCAAATATTTAAGTGTCTCACTCAGTTTGAAAAGGAATATTTAAGCAAGTTCAATGGTTTAAATTCGTTTTCTAGAGACGAAGTTGTGAGTTACTTGGCTGAAAGTCATGTGGAATTTATCCTAATTCACCCATTTAGAGAGGGAAATGGACGTTTGTCACGTTTGATACTCGATGTGATGGCAGTAAAGGCGGGTTATCTCCCACTTGATTATGGGATTTGGGAACAAAATAGAGATTTTTATTTTAAGTCAATTCAAGCAGGGTTGGGTGGGGATTATCAACATATGGCTCGTTTGGTAAACGATGTGCTCAGCGCTAAAAACGAATGAAGTTTAGGCTAAGGTCAAATGACTGAAACGGCTTTTTTTGGCCTTCAATTTTGCTTCAACTTCAGCCGTAGTTTTACCCGTCTCAATAGCGGTTGAACTGGCCACAGCGCGATAGAGTCGATTTTGAGTCACTTGTGTGTTTTTTGATTTAGTTTTCATAGGATCAACCTCAATTAAGTGCATGAATTATAGCACTCTAGATAACGAATAGACAGCTGTGTATCCAAGGCCCAAAGCAGCAATACTTCATGTTTTACCAATCATATCGCTCTTTAGATATCGATAAAAAGTCGTCAGTAGGTTCTCCAATGACGACTCTTTTAATCAAGCTGACATAGCCGATTAAGGTTTATCAAAGCATAACATTACGCGCTCTTTCTCGCTTCCATTTCAGCTTGGCTTGAAAGGTACTCATCGAAAGTGCCTTGGAAGTTAATCACTTTTTTATCTTTAATATCAATGATACGTGTTGCGAGCGACGATACAAACTCACGGTCATGGCTGACGAATATCAAAGTGCCTTCAAAGTCTTTCAATGCATTATTGAGTGCTTCGATGGCTTCCATGTCCATGTGGTTTGTCGGTTCGTCCATGATCAGCACGTTGATGTCTTGCATCATTAACTTACCGAATAACAAGCGGTTTTTCTCTCCGCCTGAACAGTTACGGGCTTTCTTGTTCGCGTCATCTTCAGTGAACAGCAGACGGCCTAACATGGCGCGTACCATAAGATCGTTGTGCTTAGGCTGGCGCCACTGTGACATCCAATCCATTAACGTGTAGTCATTATCAAATTCGTCACTGCTGTCTTGTGGACAGTAGCCGATTGATGCGTTTTCTGACCACTTGATCACGCCTTTATTATGTTCTAAATCATTGACTAAGCAGCGCAGGAAAGTGGTTTTACCCACGCCGTTTTCGCCGATAATCGCTAATTTTGCACCGGCTTCGAGGATTAAGTCGCCGCCTTCGAATAGCAGCTCACCATCAAACCCGTGGGCCAAATCTTCGAGGATCAGTGCTTGGCGATGCATTTTCTTGCCGGCATCGAAACGAATAGAAGGGTGAATACGGCTTGATGATTTCACTTCATCAAGCTTGATCTTGTCCATTTTTTTCGCGCGCGAGCTGGCTTGTTTTGCCTTAGATGCGTTGGCACCGAAGCGGTTGACGAAGTCTTGCAGTTCTTCGATTTCAGCACTCTTCTTGGCGTTACCCGATAATAATTGTTCACGGAGCAAAGACGATTGTGCAAGGAAGTATTCGTAGTTACCAGGGTAAATGCGCAGTTCGCCGTAATCGATATCGGCCATGTGGGTACATACGGCATTCAAGAAATGCCTATCATGGGAAATAATGATCATGGTGCATTTGCGTTTGTTCAACTCGGCTTCTAACCAGCTAATGGTATGTATGTCCAAGTTGTTGGTTGGTTCGTCGAGCAGCAAAATATCTGGGTTGGCAAATAGTGCTTGTGCCAACAGTACCCGCAGTTTCCAACCCGGTGCGACTTGTTGCATTAGGCCGTAATGGAAAGATTCTTCAATACCCGCTTCGAGCAGAATTTCACCGGCGCGGCTTTCGGCGCTGTAGCCATCCATTTCGGCAAATTCACTTTCAAGATCGCCAACGCGCATGCCATCTTCTTCGGTCATATTCGGATTGGCGTAGATTGCATCGCGTTCCTGTTTGACTTTCCACAGGGCAACATCACCCATGATCACCGCATCGATCACACTGTATTGTTCAAACGCGAACTGATCTTGGCTTAGGGTACCGACTTTTAAGCCGGGCGTGATGGACACATTGCCAGAGGTTGGCGCTAACGCTCCGCTGAGGATCTTCATAAAGGTCGATTTGCCACAGCCATTCGCGCCGATCAAACCATAGCGGTGACCATTGCCAAATTTCGCTGAAATGTTTTCAAACAATGGCTCAGGGCCAAACTGCATCGTGATGTTCGCGGTAGAGATCAAAGGAGCTTTCCTAGGTATTTGCTAACGGGGATTGTGACAAACAAGCCTCAAAATGAAACATGCGCTTCACCCACTCTAAGCTAAAACATTAAAGTTGGGATAATAAGGTCGCGGAGTATACAGACTAAGGGCTAAAGATGCGAGCAAGGATGTGATGCGCAGCTATAAATCGAGCCGTTTCAGTTGCGTTTATTTTGAGGTTGACCCAAGGCATCAGCGGATCATAGGTAAAATTTAGAAACGGGTTTGAGCTTGATGCTGAGTAGCGTGATATCGCAGATATGCAGATTAAAACTGTCAGCTGCGGCGTATTTTCTTTGCCCTAAAGCCGATACCAAACCTCGCTAGCGCAAATAAAAGAAGGCGTTTAGCTTATTTACCGTTATTATTCTCGCAGTTTTGTCGAGCAGCAGATTTTACGGCTAATATTTAATGGCTCAGTTTGGAGGCTTCAGGTCCTTAAGATTTAAGATCTAAGCATCACGAGTAACAAGGATTAACGCCCTATGCTATTGCCGTAACAACGTCAGTGGCTCATGACTTCATAACTTGAGTGATTTCTCTAATCGCGAGTTTTAGTAGCGAATTGAGTCACTCGTTTAACAACTCAAAACCGTAAACTAATACAGTAAAATCAGCCAATAGGGCTGAACTTGGAATTCCCATGATTGAAGAGCAACAGAACAACCCGTTACACGGCCTCAAACTCGAGACAATGATCACTGAGTTAGTCGATTTTTATGGCTGGAAAATTTTATACGCGGCATTAAAGCTAGGTTGCTTTAACACCAACCCGACCATTGAGGCCTGTATTATTTTCCTCAAGAAGACTGAGTGGGCGCGGGAGAAAGTGGAAAACTTTTACCTGTATCGATTCAAGCGTATGCCTAAAGCCGTCGGTGAGCAGTTTGATCTTAAGCCACGCGAACGAGGTTTTGCCTCAGGTATCGCGCCGCGTAAACCGATGGAACTCACCATAGAATCTATCGCTAAAATGCAGGCACAAGCCAGCGCCGAGTACGAAGCGGGTAATAAACGTCCTAACTCTGGTTATGGCTCAGGTAAGAGCTTTGGTAATGGTTCAGGTAAAAGCTCAGGCAAAAAACCTACGGGTGGACGTGGCACTGGCTCTGGATATGGTTCATCGAATAGCAACTCACAGCGCCGCAGCGAACCCCGAAACGATTCAAGAATGGCTGAGCGTTCAGGACCAAGCCCATCGACGGATGATAACGATCCGTGGGGCACTAAACGCGGCTAATCCCATGTCTGTCGAATTGTGTGGGCATGGTTTTTCGGTTTTACATTCGTTATTTACAGTGACTAGCCTCAGCTTGCTATTTTTGTATCCGTAAAAATTAGCTTTTGGTATGAGTTAGCTTTTGTAAGAGTCGTTTTGAAGTCATGGCTCTGGTTGTATGATAGAACATCTGATTTATCGCCTGATTTAAAGAGAAGAGGTTAGCTGTTGAATACAGCTAACCTCTTTTTTATGATTAACTATTCACTTTATTGCATTGAGGTGAGAAAAATATCGGGGGTTATAGTTTTAGATTTGCATATCTAGTGCATAACTAGTTAATTCATCAATTTGCAATCAGATGGTACCGATTGCTCATGTTTAGGACCAATACCAGCGCCTTCTCTAACACCTGTGCTTTATATTCTATACCTTTGTTCATCTTAGTCTGCTAAATGCCCAGAGTTAACGTCAAGGTGTTTGACGATACAGCTCCAAGGTAACCATTTAAATTTTTGATTATCATCGGGTAAGTAGTTTTAGCCGTCTTGATCCACCAGCATTCCCTGTTGCCAAACGCCGCTGCCGACTGGCTGATGTGTAATGGCCAAACCATAGGTTTCGGCGCTGCCGTCATTCCGCGCCAAGGGATATTTCAATCACTACTATATGCGAACTGCGGTTAGGCTTAGTGGTTGGTATTCTTTTGTGTCTAATGCGGGATAACTTAAGTTTGCCTGACATAGCGGAAAAACTGACAATGAGCCCAGCCACCTTAAAACGGTGTTTGGCCGAGATGGATTTAAACTTTGGCCAACTCGCTGATACTTGCTGATGAGACCCGTTTAATCAGAGCACTGTATTACTTGGCTACACCTGCGCAAGATGCTCACAGCTTCAGCGACGCCAGTGATTATAGGCGTTCCTTTAAACGCTGGACTGGCCCATTACCTACTTATTTTCGCAGCTGGCTTGCTTAAGCCATAAGCCATAAGCCATAAGCCATTAAAAACTATCCTACTTATATCTCTAAGCTGATACTGTCGCGGTTTGCCTATTCCAAACGTGAATAACCATGCAAAAAAACGTAGATCAGTGAGAAAAATCCCGAAGTTATATCCCACATTTTGAATATTTGGCGCATAAATAATCAATTTGGCGTTTTATGGCCATTGCTGGTGAATCTTATATTTTATGCGGTTTTATAGGAGGGTCTGTTGATTGCGGTTTTATCTATGATGCAATGATTTAACCGAACGAATAACTAGACACTTTTTTCCATCGCTTTTTTGACTGTGCCATGGTCTCAGATAAACAATGGCATTTATACTCGTTTTCCTATTGCAAAAAACGTGGTGAATAAAAGGCTGAGATGGAGGAACTGAGTGATGAGTGACGAAAAAATCACTGGACTTTATTTCATCGAGAAACTTCAACGCATTTGGATTACTTTTACATTTAGACATCCAGAGCCAGTAGATGACATCGACCATAAGACGTATATGGAGCTGCTAGATAAAATAAAAAATTCAGATGGAACGCGATATGATTTGTACACCTATCTCCTATCAAAGCAAAACAAGTGCACAGACATTCTCCAATTTCTTAAAACACACCAGAACTGAGAATAATTTATCTCAAGAAGATTTATGTAGTCTGCTCAGGCAAAAAAGCTGCCTGTTCGATATGTTAGACTCCATCACTATTAGCCGTTGGGAGCGGGGAGTTAACATTCCATCCCTAGCTAAACAGTCTGAAATCGTTGAAATATTTGGCTCTGAACTATTTGATATTTATCGGGAGGACAAAAAATTCATCAACGAAGGTTTAGCGTTAATTAACCTTTTTGAATCGACCATAGAACGCAGTGATCATCCGTACTACCGTAATACTCCTTATCGTGTCGAGTTTATCGAAAGCCACCATCAAAACTTTATGACCCTGCTGCAACTTAGCTTGATTTATGAAAGTAACCCGCGTTTATCCTTTGTGAGCCGTAAGTTGTCTCAACCTTTTTTTCGTGGACTCTCATTGGTGGTGGCTTTTAGCTTTGGCGATCAAATCATTGGACACAGTCTATTCTGCCGCACTCAAGGCAAAATTGCCCTCGAATTTATGAATGATGAGGTGGACTTGTTTGAGGTCATTAACCATAACAGTCAAGCTTTGCCAGATACCTTAATGGTGTTCTCCTCCTTTGGCGTAACGCCTTATATTGAAAATTATATGATGTCTGTTTATCTCAATGAATTGGCCACGAGTCGCTCACTTAAGTTTTTGAGTTTTAATATCTGTGATGAGTCACTAAAACGAAAATTGACGCAATTTAAGTTGCCCATATTTAAAGTGAGAACGATAGAAGGCGGCTTCAAACCAGTCAAAAACTATTCGTTTTTCTCCAGTCGCACAGAAGTCATGGCGAATCGTAATTTACTCAAGCTTTCTGTTATCCCTACATCCAAATCCCAGACGATCGATCCCATTTTCTTTATGCAGTTAGAGACCAATATATGAATATTCTCATCATAGATGATCAACGCTTTATTAGAGAAACCATGAAAGCTGATATCCATAAGTACTTAGCAGAGGACAATGTGGAGATCTATGAAGCCAGTAATGGTAATCAAGGAATTGAACTGATCTTAGCTGTAGAAGCAAAACTTGATTTAGTCATTTTAGATTTAAAAATGGATCAAGGTGACGGTATTGCGGTGATTAATATGTTGGCCTCCGAGCCCCGATTTACTGCCATTCCGATTGCGGTGATCAGCTCCTCGGATAAACGGACTTTAGAACTGGTGGATAGCATTATCACGGGCTTGAAGCTCAACTTGCTTGGCGTATTTGCTAAACCTATCAATGTGAATGACATTTTAACGCCATTGCTAGACGCCTCCGACGATAGAAACCGTGCCCATCAAGATGAGTCTATTGTGCAAGACATGGCGGCGAATATCAATGTGCGGCAATTGCTCAAAAATGAACAATTAATTTTGTGTTATCAACCTAAGATTAACCTTAAGACAAAGGCAATCATCGGTTTTGAAGTGCTTTCGCGGCTTTGCGATCAATCCAATGGCTATATTTATCCCGACGTTTTTTTGCCACTGGTGAATCAGCAGGGGCTAAATAGCTTGTTTTCGCGGATGGTTATTTCCCAAGCATTGCAATGTTGGTCGCGCCAACCGTTATTAATGGCGTTTGCCCTGTCGATTAACATTACCGCAGATGATTTGACCTGTGATGAACTCATTGAGTACATCATCGAATGTGGTCGTGAGTATAAACAAATTCATTTGATTTTAGAGCTCACCGAATCACAGGAAATCATTAACCAAGATAGAGTACTTAATTCAATTGCACGGCTGATCATCAATAATATTGATATTTCCCTCGATGATTTCGGTAAAAGTTATTCTACCTATGATCGTCTTGATGCCATTCCCTTTAAAGAGATCAAAATTGATAAAAGTTTTGTCTCCGATATGGATATCAATCACCAACATTATCTCATCGTAGAGTCCACCATCGCGCTTGCGCAAAAGATGCACGTAAAGGTGGTTGCAGAAGGCGTTGAGACAAGTGCAATAGAGTTAATTCTCTCTGAGTTGGGGTGTGATGTTGCCCAAGGTTATTTGTACAGCCCCCCGATTGAAGGTCGTTATCTTATTGATTGGATTGCTCAATATAATAGGAGTGCCTAATGTATGAATGCTAATACTGAGTTACCCAAGGCCTTATCTGTATTCTTTGATCAATACGGCGAAGAACAGCAATCGCGACTGCGATTGACACTGATTGCTGAATTACAGCGAATGCGACTTGAGCTAGAACAATATGAATCTTCTGACAATATCGAAGGGCTGAAACATCAATTTACGGGTATTGCGCGCTACTTGCAGCTTAAAGATATGCTGTCTGTCATGGATGTTTGCGAGCGAGAGCAGTTTGAATATCAGTTATGCAGCTTGCTAAAGGCCGTAATGGATTACGCTAATGAGCTTTAAATATAGTGCTTGTATCAATATGTTCAGTGGTTTATGGGTCACTCTGTTGGTGCTGTGGTTAACCTTGTCCCACTCACGTTATGAATTTGACTCCATTTACAATAAAAAAGCAGAAGCGGTTTTTACTTCTTCACGGGATATGTTCTTACAACATGAAATTATGTTGGATGCGCTAAAATCGTTTTTTTATGCTTCGAGTGAGGTAACGTCACAGGAATTTGAGGTTTTTGCTAAGGACTTACTGAAGATCAAATCTGCTGTCGCTTTTACACTGACCCCCGAACTTGAACTGGCCTATATCTCTGATCAGACAATGGCGCCAGAACTTAAGCCACTTAAATTAGTCAAGAATAGTAAAGGGGAACTTCAGGCTAGCCTTGCCGATTACACGTTAGCGGTTGTTAATATCGATGGGCCTAATATGCTTTATTTAGTCTATGCCATTTCTCATCAGCGGATATTAGCGCGGATTGAGCAGGAGCAAGGTGTATGTATTAGCTATCAATTTGAACAATCGTTATTGCAAAGTTCATCCTGTAATCATGAGTTTTCCACAGGCATATTTTCAATGTTTAGCTACTCAGATAGCCGAACTTTGGATATTCCTGGATACCAAACCCGGGTGAATTTACGCATAGAATATCAAGTGCCACAAAAAGAGGTTGTCGAGCTAATCGTGATTATCTTACTGATAGCTTCTCTTGGTATTACTCTGTCTTTTCTTTTGTACTTTAAGTCTAAAAATCAGCATATTGTAGAGCAGATTAAGCTCGATAATCGATCTAGATTAGCAGTGCTTTCCAGCATAAATCATGAGATCCGCACCCCTATCAATGCCATTCTTGGCTACAGTCGCATGTTAAAAAAAGCGCGCTCACAGCCACAAAAACTGGACGAAATTATCGATAAAATGACCTGGTCAGCTAACTTACTTTACTCGGTTGCCGAAAATACGTTGAATTACAGTAAGGCCGAAGCTGGGCAGTTAAAATTGAATCGGCATTTAGTCAATTTACACGAATATCTGAGTAATATTGAGGATTACTATCGTGCTTTTAGTGCGACATCGGGTAAACGTTTACAGGTTGTCGTGAATGAGTCTTTGCCGAAGTTTATCGAGCTCGATGGGACTAAGTTATTCCAACTCATGACTAACATTATCAATAATGCCTTTAAATACAGTACGGGTAGCGAAGTGCATTGTTATATGGACTTACGCCTTAAACGTAACCATAAAGACCATAGTCCTATGCTTAGGGTACTGATCCGCGATTTTGGCGAGGGAATGTCAAAGGAAGCACAGCGCGCTTTAGTTGATCCCTTTATGCACGCATCTAACTCATATACAACATCGGGCATGGGATTAGGACTCTATACTTGTAATCGATTGCTTGAGCAGATTGGCGGTAAGTTTATGTTGCGCAGTCAAAAGGGCAAAGGCACCACAGTGCTGTTACATTTTCCCTGTCAACTTAGCGAGGTGAAAGAACGATTAACGATTCAATATGATCAACAAAAAGTGTTAATCATAGATGATAATCTGTTTAACCTTGAGATTTGCAAAGCCATGCTAGAGCACTATCATTTTCAAACCTTCAGTGTTGATAACGCCGCGCAAGCACTTAAGATGTTGATTCACTCATTGCCACATATTGTTATTGTGGATTACCGTTTACAAGATATGAATGGCTTGCAACTTATCAAACAGATGCAACAAACATTACAAAACCTTGCCAGTGATACCCAGCTTGAGCATCACTGTCGCTTCTTTTTGCTTTCAGCTAATGATAGCGATGATATTCCTGAGTTAGCATTATTCCCTGAGGTACATTTCATGCAGAAACCTTTTAGTGCTGAAATATTTCTCAGTAAATTGGCCGTAAAATCGTAAATTATCAAAGTATTGGATCTGATTTTTAAAGCTTATTTGCCGAATGTGTGGGATTTACATCGCGGTAGAGCCAATCCCGTTGCGGTAATATGGGGGTAAAGACAAAGACGCTGTGATTAGTGTAGAACGCTGCTAATCTAAACATGTCGGAGATCTTCTCTAAAAGCGTCATTGCTAGGAATAATCGATGGAAAAAGAATCTCTTGAGTCTGTTTACCCCTTTTTAACCGAAGCCTTACGGCTAAGCGAGAATGGCCTCGCTGTTTTGGACAAGCACAATCATTTTATCTTTTATAACCAAACCTTTGCGAAAATGTTTGGTTTTGTTGATCAAGACATGGCTGGCCGGCATTTTGACGACATGATGCACTTTGCCTTTACCCATAAGCAAGGGCCTAAAATTGATCATGAAACCATAGAGGAATGGCTTGAACTTATTCATGCGAATCAACGTAAATCAGCTTTTCGACGTTTTGAAGTGGATCTGGTTGACGGTAGCTGGTTGCAACTTTCTGAGCAGGTTTATCACAATGGCGATATGGTCATTGTTTGCACCGATATTACCCAGTTAAAACAGGTCGAATTTGCCCTAAGGAATGCGCAGACTGAGTTGAATCGACTCGCACTCACCGATGAATTAACTGGTATTGCCAATCGACGGCATTTTTTCCAGCAGTTAGAGCATGAAATCAAACGCTTGAGTCGTCTACAGTTACCTTTGTGCCTTGTCATGATGGATATCGATTATTTTAAACTCGTTAATGATCACTATGGGCATCAAGTGGGTGACAAGATACTGCAGCATTTTACCCAATTTATCAGTGCTCGCACGCGCCCATACGATATCTTTGGTCGCTTCGGCGGTGAGGAATTTGCGCTATTACTGCCAGAAACGTCGGTCGATGTCGCGCAGAAAATTGTGACGCGTATGATGTTAGCGCTTGCGAATGAAGATATTTCAGCGATAGTCGCCGATTTTCACTATCAATTTTCGGCAGGAGTGAGTGCGTTAACACCTGTAATGACTCATCATGCCATCGAAGAAAACAGCGGTATTTTAGCGCTTCAGTCTGTGCCTTCACCGATTGAAATCGGGAGTCAGTGCCGTTCAGATGCTGAAAAGCTGGTGGCCGAGGCCGATAAAGCCTTGTACCACGCTAAAACTACGGGGCGAAATCGTGTCGTGGTTTGGGATGATGTGATATTAACGGCTAAAGCTTAGCGAACCCTGTGGTTGTCGAAATCTAGGCATCGCGATCTAAACCGAGAGAAAACCAAGAGTAAGCGCTGCTTGGCTCCTATTCTTAACTTGATATTGCACTTAATGCAGCGTTTTGTTCCTGTGCATTTTCACCTAAAATAGCCAGCTTAATTTGTCTCTCACTGTCATAGGGTTCAAGGGAAGCCGTGTTAATCAATCAGCAATATAACCGCCATGGACCCGATTATCGATTTGGTGAGCAAGTCACTTTTCTTGATATTAAACAAACCTTTGGTTTTAGCCATGTGCGTGTTGGCCGCTGGGTGACGCGGGATGAATCGCGCATTGCTGCAGATTTAGTGTTTGATTCGCTCGCCGATTTGGCCTTTATCTTAAAATTACCACCTTTAACTTTAGGGCTGCGGGAAACCGTCAGCCTGGCCTTTGGTCATGGCGGCCAAAAGGGCGTTCAGGCCCATTATGCACCCGCGACCCGAGAGTTGGCATTGGCTAAAAATGCAGGTGCTGGTGCTTTAGCCCATGAGTTTTGGCATGCGTTTGACCATTATATTGCCACTAAATCATTCAAACCCACTAATAAACGGTTTCAGTGTGCGAGCGATCTTTGGCTATCCGATCTGCCCATCATAGAGCACCCATTAAATGCTCGATTATCTGAGATCTTCAAAGTGACATTGTTGAGTGGACAGGGTGATGAGCCCCATGATTATGTTCGCCGAGCGATTGCATTAGATAAAAAACATGGGATGCAGTACTTCTCTCGGCCAACGGAGATGATGGCGCGAGCATTTGAAGCCTGTATAGAATCCTATACTGATATTTCGAATCCGTATTTAGTGTCGGGAACCCGTTTCTCAACAATGGCAAAGGAGGGGGCTTATCCCGATGAGACCCACAGACAAGTGATTTTTCAGGCGCTGATCAATTACTTTGAACCGTTGGGGATCGCATTGGGTAAAAATCCCTTAACTAGGGCGTGTTGACGTTTTGAGTCATGCATTTAAACAGAGGTTGGGTTAGCGTCGCTAGAGGGCAAGGTAAAAGGTAAAACGACATTCGCCTTAGGTATTTTGAATGTGTTTTGAATGCGAATGGCAGTGGACTGGGGGAGGGTCACGAGCCGTTTGAAGACTGATTGCCAATCACAAGCTCGCGTGCTTAGTCGACAACGTTTGCCAACAATAGGCCAAACTATGGCGAATCGCATCAAGATATTGAGATGCCTGAGTATCCATTAAATACCAATAGCTGGGTTTTGATTCAGGCATGTGGTTGAAAAATAAAGCTTCAGCATTGATGATCTGGCTAGGGTGAGCAAGTTGTAGCCAAATATTAATGGGTGTATGCGCCAGTGTGATTAGCCATTCAAGTTGCATCTGCCGCGTGGCTGGATTTAGTGCATCTGCGATTAATGAGCTCGATTCCTGTAAACGCTCAAGCAAATCAAAGGGATTATCTGCGTTTATCCTAGGTGCGACTTGGCATGGTTGCATTTGGTTTATTGCGGATAGGCGAGGTAAAAATACGGACGCTAAGCTAAATTCAGGCCAGTCGAGCGATGGTATCAAAGCCTGAGCAATCCGTCGTTCGCCTAACCAATTATGCACCATGCAAGGTAAGTGATCGTCAGGCGGTAAATCATTGGGTCTTGCTAAACTCGGAAACAGCGACATACGCTGCACTTGCACATGCTGAGACAACTGCTGCATCAACACGATTGTGGTTAACCCAGATGAAGGCCAGCAGCCAAGCTGAGGCGTTAATTCAATCGCAACTTGCGTTAAGGCTTGGGTAAGCAGACCACTTTGTGGATGACCTTGTACCACAAAGGCATATTTTGATTCAGCAAAACCACCGTTGGCAATATTTACTATCTGATTATTTACATTGCTGTTTTCAGCCCATTGAGTACCGTTAAAAATAAATGTCGTACCTGTGGTCGCAGGCTGCCAATCGCCAGAAGCATTACCAATAATGGTCACTTGCTCAAAGGCAAGGGTGTCCGCTAGAGCTTGCAGATCTAATTTAGCATGTGGCATCTGCAAATGTTGATGCATGTGGGTGTGAGACTTTGGCATAGGCGGAACATCTGTTTTACGAACTCAAAATGGACTTCATTGTAATGGATTACCCCCCTGAGCCCAAAGGGTTAATCCATTGAAGTTTACCGGATGCTGTTTTAATGCAGGATAGTTTAGCTTTAGGTATACCGCGCATAAAAGTGATGCGCGGTATTGGCGATTAACAATTAGACTAAAAATTATAGCTCAGGCTAAGTTCGACATTTCGCGGTTCGCCGAAGAAACCTTGATTGTA
This sequence comes from Shewanella sp. SM20, assembly GCF_025654545.1. Taxonomy (NCBI): domain Bacteria; kingdom Pseudomonadati; phylum Pseudomonadota; class Gammaproteobacteria; order Alteromonadales; family Shewanellaceae; genus Shewanella; species Shewanella sp. SM20. Next base: position 52,477 of record NZ_JAKKRK010000032.1, read on the forward strand.
GAAATCGATACTAGAGTAGTACTTTTCATCAAACAAGTTTCGAATATTCAAACGCACAATCGCATCATCAGTGAGTTGATAACTTGCCATAAGATTGGTAAGGAAATAACTGGCTTGTTCAGAGCTTTCGCCGTTAGGACCTGCGTTTTCTACATAAATCTTGCTCTGCCAGCTTAAGTTGCCACCTAATGTGAGATCTTCTAGAGCGCCATCAAAGTGATAGAGCGAAGATAATCGTACTAAGTTTTTAGGCAAATGCGTGCCAAAGGCCGAACCATCGGCTTTTTCAGATTCACTGTAGGTGTAACTGAAGTACAGATCCCAATCCTCTGTGGGTCTACCCGTTAGCTCCATTTCAAAACCACGGTTACTGGTGCCATCCACAGCGCGCATTGGAAAGCTACCATCAGGAAGTGGGTCTTTAATGTTAGGATCTTTTTCCGCCACATTTTCCTTTTGAACTTTAAACACTGCAACACTGGCGGTGAGTTTTTCGTCGAAAAAATCGGCTTTACTGCCAAGTTCAATATTATTGCCAGTTGTCGGGTCTAAGCGTTTGTTATTAGCATCTTTGGCATCTTGAGGCTGAAAAATCTCAGTGTAACTGGTATAAATCGACACACTGTCACTGATATCGTAAATCAATCCCGCATACGGCGTAATGACATCATTGTGCTCATAACCTAGATCGACTTTATATTGGCTGATACGGCTTCCTAACAGCAGTGTGACCTGATCGTGCAAATTGAGTTGGGTAGCAATATAGGCACCTTTTTGGATCTCTTCAGTCTCTTCATTGGTGGGAATCGATGGATAATTTGGCTCTGCAATCGAGCCATCCCACTCAAAGAAATTGCCTACGCTTAAAACATCTGTGGTGTAGTAAGAGTCGGCGCTAATATCTTGTTTTGAATAGAGTAGCCCGGTTGTTAGTTTATGTTCTCGACCCAATAGTTCGAATGGCCCTGAAGCAAATATTCGCGCCGCATCTTGCTTACGGGTTGATTGGTAAATCATAGGCAATGCACTCATCCCCAAACCTGTGATTTTATCTGGGGAGCCATATAAATATAGCAAGTGCCCATCCATCTTATCCTCACGATGTTCTATGTCGAGTTTGAGTTCCCAGTTATTATCAAAGTTGTGTTCTAAAGTAGAAAAAACGTTCGCACCATGGCGTTTCCAACTAGACCAAGATGCTGCAGTGGTCGTCGAACGGGGAAGGTCACTCGCTAAACTGCCGTCGGCATAAAACAGTGGCAGCGCTCCCCAAGTGGAGCCTTTAGGATCGCGGTCACTATAGTCCGCGCCCAAAGTGAATAATGTGCTATCACTTAATCTTGCAGTAACGACGCCATAAATTTGCAGATTTTCATCTTCGGCTAGATCGGTAAAACTATCTGATTTTTCATAGGCGGCGGCAAAACGTGCTTGGACATCGGCATCTTCTGTTATGTCCACTGAACTATCACCTTCTACACGATAACTGTCCCATGAACCTACTTTTGCACTGAGGTAACCCCCTGGTGAAGATTTTGGACGTTTACGAATGAGGTTGATGGCGGCCGAGGGTTCTCCTGCACCCGTTAATAATCCGGTTGCACCACGAACCACTTCTACTCGATCGAAGATAACTGTATCGGTCGAAGCATCATTGAAGAAACTAGAATAGTTAACGGGCACACCATCAAATTGGAAGTTAGTGATTGGATTACCACGGGCGCTGAAAAAGTAGCGGTTAGTTTCTGCTTTCTGTGCAGAAATACCCGGTGTTAAAAACATTAAGTCAGCAACATTGTTAAGAGAAAAACTCTGAATAAATTCTTGATCTATAATCGTCACTGACTGCGGCGTTTCTCTCAGTGTTAAGGGTAAGCCCGTTGCTGTAGCAGCTTTATCTAAACGACTACCTTTAATACTGATCACTTCGATATTGGCGTCTGCGTCTGATTGAGTTTCGTCGGCGTAGGAACTCGGCGCTAACAATAGGCTCGAAATGAGCGCTGCTAACAAGGTTTTATCCATCATGATTCCCCATCATAGTATTTTGTGACCGGCATTCTAATTGAAAACAATTCTCAGTACATCGTATTGATAACAATTTGCATTACCTTTACACTCGCGAAATACGATAAGTGTTAGGAAAGTCACAAATGGCGAAGATCAGTAACCGATTCTGGTTTATGTTGCATGGTTGGGTGTCGCTCCCAATTTGGTTGTTATTTTGTTTTATCTGCTTGACGGGGACGATTGCGGTACTGAGTCATGAGATCACTTGGTTAACGAATCCTGCATCGAGGGCGTTGAACCCTAATGATTTACCCGTAAAACCAGTTAGTGAATTAATGACGCTTGTTGAGGAAGCCTACCCAAGTGCGGCAGTCTCTGGCGCTATGACCTTAGAACCTTATATGGTCAATGTGATCATGTTCAGTGACGCAGATAAACCCTATGCCATGGCCTATGTCAATCAATACACAGGTGAGATACAACAGATTAATGAAGGCATGACATTTTCCGGCTTTATCAGATCTTTACATGCTTGGTTATTATTTCCTTGGCAAAGCGGTTACAGCTTGGGCTATTACCTTGTCTGTTCGATGGCGCTGTTTATGCTCGCCTCTTTAGTGACGGGACTCATTGTTTATAAACGTTTTTGGCGAAGTTTTTTTGCTCCGAAATTGCGTGTGAGTCAAGGTAAAAAGACACTATTGGCCGATTTGCATAAATTGTCTGGTGTGTGGTCTATTTGGTTTATCGCGATTATGGCCGTTACCGGATTATGGTATTTAGTCCAAGCCATTTTTTGGCATGCTGATATTGATATCGAGCCACATGCGCCATTGGTTGCTGCTGAGCAATTGCCCTTTATCCAAAAGGGTGATGTGAATCCCGCAGATCCAAGCGTGTCATTTGCACAAGCCTTAACATTAGCACAAACGCACTTTCCTGACTTTCAACCAAGCTATGTGATGAAACCCGAGCATAATCGTGACATGTATCATCTGAGTGGTAGTGGCGAGCACATTTTTTACGATCAGTATTCTTACAACCTCAGCATTAACCCTTGGACGGGGGAGATTGCAAGAGCGACATCACCCGAGACGATGACAGGGATACAAACGCTAATGCATATCGCAGATCCTTTGCATTACGGTACCTTAGGTGGTATCTGGACAAAAATCATTTGGTTTATTTTTGGGGTGATCCTATCGGGTATGTCAATCACAGGATTTATGATGTGGGGACTGCGTAATGTGCGTGCAATTAAAAAAATGGGATCCCCCAGTACTGTGGCAGATAGGTTAGAGGAGGTACGTTAATGGCTTTCATTCATTCAACTTTTTGGCAAAAAAATAAATATAAACTGAGTGGGTTTATTCTATTGCTCCCCCTATTGTTTTTGTATCAGTCGCTAACCCCTACATTTCCACCGGCCTGGCAGGCTCAAGAGTTAGGTGAATTTAAAATAGCCCCTTTACCCTTAGATCTAAAAGCACCCTATGTACATCATGATGACTATGTGAAAGATTTTATGTTGGTTTTTGAAAAAGGTGAGGTAGGCAATATACGCCAAGGCTATGCCAATATTGGAACGCAGGCTTTGCCAATAGCAGATTTACAGCGCAGCGAGAATGGTATTTTGCACGGTAATAAGCATGGCCAACACGTACACGCCATCGCAACTAAGACACTAACCTCCGCAGATAGTCTGTGGATATCGATAGAGAATTGGCAAGGTGAGTGGCAAGTGGCAAAGTGGCCTCTGCCTGCCGAGCTAATAGTACAGACACACTGAATGAGGTAAAAGCTAAACACTAATGGCGATCCTATGGAGTAATAATTTCAGGGTCGCTTTTAGTGGCGTAGATTAAGAATGATTAACCGAATACGGGTAAAGAATAACCTTTTTCGCCGTAAATGCTCACTTTTGAAGGCATAAACACAACGGGGACGTTTATTCCTCATTAATAAATGATGAATTTGTTATATACATCACCAAAATACAAATGAAAGTGATTCGCAATAGTGTTACCGTATGTTCATCCTAAATAAACTCCCTAAATTACTATGCGCTTTTATCTACTACCTCTCGCGTCTGCCATTACTTTGGCATTAAACCCTTTGTCAGTCTTGGCTGCAGAGCCGTCTTCTGCTGCAGATGCAAATGATCAAAATATTGAAAAAATAACAGTGATGGGCAAGTACACTGTGAGTCGAACCATTGATACCGCCACAGGCTTAGGGCTGTCACTGCAGGAAACGCCACAGTCAGTGAGCATCTTGACCGCTGAACGGATCCAGGATCAGGCACTCAATACCGTTGTTGATGTGGTTAATAACACAGTAGGTTTGTCTTCATCTAAAACAGATAACGTTCGAAATGGCTTTATGGCCCGTGGTTTTGCGGTTCAGAATTACCAGATTGATGGCGTACCTTTATCTTGGAGTTTGGGGGGCGATGCAGGTGAGACTGTGTCTGATATCTCTCTGTATGAGCGTGTAGAGGTGGTGCGTGGTGCAACAGGCTTACTAACGGGGGCAGGGGATCCTTCTGCTTCAATCAACCTAGTGCGCAAACATGCCGACAGTGACGAACTTAAGGGCTATGTTGATGTTGCTACGGGTAGCTGGGATAAAAAACAAGTTACCGCAGATGTTTCTAATGGCCTCAACGACAGTGGCAGTGTGCGCGGTCGCATGGTCGCGAAATATGTCAATAGCGATTCTTATCAGGATCTTTATCAAGACCGTAAGACCATTCTTTACGGCGTAATTGATTCAGACATTACTGACAACACTATGCTGCGCGTTGGCGGTAGTTACAATAACAACAACCCCAAAGGAGCGATGTGGGGTGCGTTACCAGCAGTATTCAGCGATGGTTCGGCTACTGATTGGGATGTTTCTACTACAACAGCGGCAGATTGGAGCCGTTGGGAAACGACTAACATCAACTATTTTGCTAACTTGAACCATTATTTCAGCAATGGTTGGCAGTTGGTGGCGAACTATAATCGCATGGAATATGAAACCACCACCAAAATGATCTATATGTCTGGCTTGCTGAATAAAGAAACCGGTGCAGGTTTGAGCGGTCAGCGTTATCACAGCCATGGTGAAAGTAACTCTGATAATTTCGATTTTCAGTTGAAAGGCGATTACCAACTCTTTAACCGTGAGCATCAATTTGTGACTGGTGCCTTATACAGCAAACAGAAATCCTATGCTGATACTTATGAACCCATCCGTGAGAATATGACGGGCTGGGACTCAAAGGTAGTTGAAAACTTTTATGATTGGCAAAGCAACGCCTTTGAAGAGCCTGAATGGTCAACAAACGCCAATCGTCAGTTAAATATGGATACCGAGCAGAAAGGTTTCTACGCAGCAACTCGGCTAACAATTACCGATGATTTAAAAGTGATTGCCGGTGGCCGTATTTCTAGTTGGAACCGCGAAGGGGTCAGCTATGGTACTGATACCAACTTTGGTGATGATGGCGTGTTCGTTCCTTATGTTGGCGCCTTGTATGACATAAACGAAGAGCATCGTGTTTACGCTAGTTATACCGAAATATTTAATCCGCAGAACAGTAAGAATATTAACGGTGATTATTTAGAGCCACTCGAAGGTAAAGCCTATGAAATCGGTTTAAAAAGCGCTTATCTGGACGACCGTCTACACACCACTGTAGCACTGTTTAAGATTGAACAGGATAATCTGGCAACAGCCGCTGGGACTATCATTGTTGACGGTACTCCAACCACTTATTACAAAGCTGCTCAAGGTACTGAGAGTACAGGCTTTGAGTTAGAAGTGGTGGGGGAGTTTATCGATGGGTGGAATATCACGGCTGGCTATTCGCAGTTTACAGCGGAAGATGCTGAAGGAAAAAAAGTGGCGACTACTAGCCCTCGCAAACAGTTTAAACTATTCACAACTTATCAGTTTGTTGATTACCTGCCTGAATTGACCGTGGGTGGTGGTATTAACTGGCAGAGTGATAGTTACTCTGAAGGGGGGACAGTAAAAATCGATCAGGATGCTTACTCTTTAGTCAACCTGATGGCTCGTTATAACTTCACTGACAATATGGATCTGCAACTTAACGTAGAGAACCTATTAGATGAAAAATACTATGCTTATATGTCTGCCTCAGCCTCAATGTCCGAAGCATATAGTGTGTATCACTATGGAACCCCACGTAATGCTGAAGGATCCCCTCATAAATCAGCCATAGCATAGCCATATTTGAGCAACTGATTGGCGAATAATACCCAGGCCGCCAGCAATTCTTTCTCCGTGATTTGATAATCAGGCCGCCTGAGTACCTCCAATCCCAAGCGAATCGTTGAGAGTACCGTTCGATGCCCAATGGTATTGGCCTGAAAATGCTTATCCCAGCCCTGTTGCTGTGCGTGTAAACCAACTAGCCACAACAGGCATTGAACCATCAA
>NZ_JAKKRK010000033.1:0-58474 GCF_025654545.1 Shewanella sp. SM20
GTTCAATGCCTGTTGTGTTCAATGCCTGTTGTGGCTAGTTGGTTTACACGCACAGCAACAGGGCTGGGATAAGCATTTTCAGGCCAATACCATTGGGCATCGAACGGTACTCTCAACGATTCGCTTGGGATTGGAGGTACTCAGGCGGCCTGATTATCAAATCACGGAGAAAGAATTGCTGGCGGCCTGGGTATTATTCGCCAATCAGTTGCTCAAATATGGCTATGCTATGGCTGATTTATGAGGGGATCCTTCAGAGCTAGGTGGGCTTTACGAGGTATCTTTATTTAAAGGTGAAAAAAATAGTGATTACGCTTACATCAAAGCATATACGAAGTAAGCACTTAGCAATCAAAATAATGTCGGCGCCAAAAAGCGCAAAAGTGCATTTTAAAAGAGGTGTTAACTATTCTTTATCAAGGTCCATTGTTAAATTTCGCTGCGTAAGCTATTAATCGTGGCTAACTTGCTTAAAGAGATATGACTGCTGAGATTGTTCGTTTGGTTTTCATGTCACGCTTAGGTGCTGTTTCAGACTAACAGAATACGATTTAGCTCGCGGCATTTGCACTTCTGTATGCAGCAGATGCCGCCGTTGAGCCTATAGGGACATTTCTTGTTAAACGAAGGGCGGCGAGTCACTAGAATGACAGTGCTTAATAGCTTAACGATTAACTTCCATAATAAATCAAGTGTTTAAGCCTTTTTTATCACCAAAGACTGGTCTGCATTGGGGAGCGTCGATTTTTCTTCTGCTGAGCGATAAGTTTGTCTGCTATTGGTATTCTGAACTCCATTCAACAGCTTAAGAATGCCACTTACACAGATCTTTTCGCGCTCTCGAACTACATGTCCGGCCTTTTTCTATGCTTAATTTACAATCTCTGGTAGGGCTTCTCTTAAAAGTTCCAACTCCTTTTTGTTTGCTTTAATCCAAAGTTTTTTCAAGTTTGGTATCGAAGCCAAGATTTCTACTGTCTCTTTAGTCTTAATTACATTTGTTTCAACAAGATACAACGCAAAAATATTTTTATTTCCACGCAACTCGTCAATACTGGACAACTGTGGGTTTCCACTGAGGTCTAAAATTTTTACGTTGTCCAGCGTTGAAATGATAGAACCAAAATCTAACTTTTGACATTTATTTAAAGATAAGTAGCTTAAATTCTGGGTGTTTCCGGTAATTTCAGAGAGTTTGCTTGCATGGGATACACTTAATGATTCAACTGAGTCTGAGCATAAATTAATTGACTCTAATGAACGAACAATGGAGCAGTTTAATGAAATTGCGACATCAACTTTTAGATTAATAACTTTGGAGTTGAATATATTTACATGCTTAATCCCGTCAACCAATTCAGATGATTCATTTTGCTCAACATAACCTTTCCGAATGAATGCCATTATGGCTTTCCAATCATCTCGCTGCCACTCAGCGTTATATACATAATCCAATATTGGTAATATAGAATCGAAGGTAGGTAATGAATTTTCCCATCTCTGCCATTCTGAAACATTTTCTGGTGCTAACTTTATATATTTCTTAAAAGATGAAATGTCCATATTATCACTTAATTAAAATTGGGTTGTCGAATTCAGAACGTTGATCTCTTCCGGTATATTTTTGCATTTCTTTTGAGAAGCGCCTCTAAATTCTGATGATTTATTCTGTCACGCTATCCCTTTACTCACTCTTATTTGAGCTGACTAAAGCTTTAAAGCGAAGGTCACTCTTGCTCAGAGGGGTAAGTGCCTCGGCTTGGGTGAGATATTGCATAGTGATGTGGATAGCATCTTGATGGTGACTAAATTCCCTAAAAATACGCTTTGCAATCAGCAGATTTAATTGATGTGTAGCTAATGAGGCATGCTCATGCTTTATCTGTAAAATAACATCTTCTAGGGAGATAGGGGGAATTTCTTCCAAGGTTATAAGAAAGGCTTTTGCGACAGTCCTGGCGTGTGATAAATAGTCTGAGTGCGCATCTAAGGCGTAAATATGCTTGAAAATGTGTTTGGGTAGGGCTTTATTGCCGTTGCGATAAAAAGATTCGCCATCAAAACAAATATCCCCTAGTCCTTCCATTATCTGTCTAGGGTTATCCGATAGAGAAAGCGCTTCAATTTCTTTTTGGTATTCCGAAAACTGATCCATATTCTCGACCTTACTGGCAATACAGTGTGACTTTTCGACTATTGAAGTGGGAAGGCTGACAATCTTAGCAAATCCACAAGGTTAAAGCGTAACGGTCTGAATAAAATCAACATCATTTCTGCAAACTCAAGCTTAATTTCGGTATAAAAAAATGCCACTACAAGGGGTTAGTGGCATAAATGCATAAGTCGGGCACACGCTTAAAAGGGTGGGTAGAAGACTGACATCTTGGCTGGGAACCGTTGCAACATCAGTCTCTACGCCGGGAAGTGGGTAAAACCTTTGGGTGTAGGGTAGTAAAACGGCGCGTTATTCCATGCTTACTGGGCCGTCGATTTTGTTAAATTTCACATCGCCAGAACCCGCCGCAAGAATCGTTAATCCCTTAGTGTTAAAGACATTAATGTCGCCTGATCCATCTGTAATGGTCACAGGACTCTGCACATTGGCGACTTCGATGTTGCCTGAACCATCATCGATGGCGATATTGCCGCGAACATCAGTCACCTTGATGGCACCAGAGCCATCTTCAACGGTTAGGTTGCCGTTGATTTGACTGACTTCAATGTCCCCTGAACCATCATCAATGCTGACATTGTTACCGCCGTTGATAGTGAGTTCACCCGAACCGTCTTTGACGTTCATGTCCGACGTCATCTTGCTGATCAAAATAGCCCCTGAACTGTCATCTATATCCAGTGTAAAGTTCGCAGGGACTTGCAGTTTTAGGTCTATATAGGGCGAGTTATTATTAGAATCTGCTTGCTCAAAGTTGGCCTTGAGCTTGGCTTTATTGGCTTTTTTCTCAAGGGTGAGAATGACTTTGCTGTCATCGTTGCCATCCTTATTGCTATAGATGTCGGCGACGAGTTTAATTTGGCTGAGGCCTTCGACACCGATAATTTCCAAGCTGCCTGCGCCTGTTTCTGCAATCAGGCCTTGTAAATCTTGGCTATCTAGTGTGAGTTCGCGTTGTTGGTGGTCTAAGTCTGGCATGCCTGCTGCGTTCACATTAAGAATGCAGCCAGTGAGCGATACCCCAGCAGTAAAAAACACTATAAAAGCGAGGGTGAATATAAATGGGCGTAGTGACATGTTAGCTTCCTTGTTTATCTGGCACTCGATTTTTTGGGTGAGTGCTGAGTCGTCTTGCGATGAATAAGACATTGCACAGCCCATGCCAATTTTAATTTTTATTTATAATCAATTAGTTAAGCCGAAAAGTGTCCGGGGTTCACTGTGCGGACATGTCCGCTACATGGGTGATTTACTCATAGATTAGTGAAATTGCTCATTTATTAAGTTAGTTTAAGCTCCGTAAGTCACGCGGAATCAAAAATACAAAAAAGACAAGAAGGGATGCTGATGGATTATTTAACAACAAACAAAACGGCTTGGGATGCGCGCACTCGGGTACATTTAACTTCTGATTTTTATGATGTGGCGGGCTTTCTTAGTGGTAAGACTTCGCTGCGGGAAATTGAGCTAGGTGAACTCGAGGTTGCAGGTAAAAGTTTGCTGCATCTGCAATGTCATTTCGGCTTAGACACCTTGTCGTGGGCGCGAATAGGGGCGAGAGTCACAGGCGTCGATTTGTCAGAAGTCGCGATTGTTGAAGCGCAAAAGCTGGCAGAACGGACACAGTTGTCCGCCGAGTTTATCTGTAGCGATGTTTACAGTGTGGCGAGCAAGGTTGAGCCTCACGATATTGTGTTTACGTCCTATGGTGCCATTGTTTGGCTGCCGGATTTAACCCTATGGGCGCAAACGGTTGCCGACTGTTTAACACCCGGCGGACAGTTTTACATGGCCGAGTTCCATCCTGCGCAGCAGTTGTTCGATGGCTATAGCTATTTTAATCGGGGTGAGCCAGACATAGAGCTGGAAGGCACATATACCGAAAATACCGGTGATGATCAGCAAACCTTAATGTGCTGGTCGCACAGTTTATCTGAAGTGATCAATGCGTTATTGCAGGCGGGCTTAGTGTTGGAGTTTTTCCACGAATTTGATTTCAGCCCCTATAACTGCTTTGAAGGGCTCGAAGCGCAAGAAGATGGTCGTTATGTGTTAACACACCAAGGGCAGAAGGTGCCCTTGGTGTATAGCATCAGTGCGCGTAAGCCTGCGTAATCACAACCTTTTGTAATCGCGATGATCAACGACTACGGTAAACCGGATACTTAAGGTATTGGTTATCGTAGTAAGGGCTACGTTCATAGAACCAGCGTAGGCGTGCCTCAGGATCGGCGGCAAACTCTGCATTGGTCAGTGCTTTGTCGAACTCAGCTTGTAGCTTAGGATCATCTTTTAGCATCTTGGCCGCCAGTGGCTCTACCGCATAATCTTCAATGTATTCAGTATGAGTGAAGATAGGATTGAAGAACCCCCATTGCAGTAAAGAATCTGGTGATTGCGGCTCAAGCAGTAAAATCGTCAGATCGCCTAGCGGTTGATCTGTACTGATTTTAATGGTGCCAGCGGGCAGAGTGGTGCTGATTTTGGTTAACTCTGACTCGGCTTTGACCGTTTGGCGGCCCTCAAAATCCTTAGTGTTAAACACGGGATTGCTGAGGGTATATTGCTGCAATTTTAACTCGGTTGGCTTTTTGAGCGTGGTCATGCGAATGCCATGCACGTTAAGACGATCAATCACTTGAGTCCATTGAGCGGGAATATAGTAAGCACTCGGACGAGTGACCTTAATGTCGGGCACAGTTTCAGCCATCACAGGCAAGTTAGGGTAAAGCTTAGGTTCACCTGTCCAGCGCACAACTTCAGCACCACTGATGGGGCTCTTTTCAAGTTGATAATCTATGCCTTTAAAATCCCAGCCTTTTTCTAATGGTGCTAATTTCCAAGTAAGGGTGATTAGCGGTGAGGCGCGGTATTTATCTTCTTGAATCGCACTCTTAAGTTTTGTCGCCTGTTCACCCACGGTTTTGAGGGTTTGCGCTAACATCACATAAGTGCCGAGCACCCTTTGCTTAAAGGGCTTTAGGCTGTGGTTTTCAACCAGAATGGTGGGCAAATGGCGAGCATCGCCATAACCGTTAGAGAAGCGCGGGCTTGGATTCCACAGCGACATACCCTTGTTAATATCGGCGTTATCCACGGCAAAAATCAGTGCGCCGGGAATATGGCCTTGTTCCGTTAATGCGGCTTCAACCGCAGGTCTGTAGCTGTTTTCGAGCCAGCGGTAGCTCGCAGGGCTTAAGCCTTGGGCAAGGTTATAACCAAAGGTAACATCGTATTGATAGTCGATGCCGTCGGTAACATGGACATCGATATACAGATCCGGTTGCCATACGTTGATTGCGCGCAGCATGTGCTGCATTTCTAAGCTGTCGGCCTTAGCATAATCGCGGTTAAGGTTGAGATTATTAGCCGTAGTGCGCCAGCCCATATTCACAGGGCCACGTTGATTTACACGATTAAATTCGCCGCTGCGCTCATGGGCATCAACACTAAAAATAGGCACAAACAAGAGGTTAGCTTTATCGAGCAGGGCACTTTTATCGCCTTGGATAATGTCACGTAGTAGCATCATGCCGGCATCCTTACCGTCGATTTCTCCTGCATGAATTCCCGCCTGCACTAGCACTGTCGGCTTAGTGTTTTGTTTGAGGCGTGCCGATTCATTAATGCCTTCGCTGCTGGCGATATACATCCAAATATCGCGCCCTTGTGGGCTCTTACCTAAGCTAACCTTTTGTAATTTATCTGTCTCGCCCGCGAGTTTGTCGAGCCAAGCGATAGTGGCATCGTAGCTTGGACTTTCAATACCGCCACTTTGCTCAAAGGGAGTCGCCCACTCGCTATCAACACTTAACATGAGCGATTCGCTGGCGCCAGACCAAGTGATGTTTGGCGGTAAAATCGCATCGTTGACAAAGGTGTTGGCTCGTTCAGGAATGGGCGCTGGTTGTGCTTCTGGCGCCGTAACTGTGGTATCGGCCAGTACATTAGTCGCAGTTTCAGTCGCTTGGCTATTCGCTGCTGGACTTGCATCCTGTGACGTTGTGATTACTGGGGAGCCAACTGCCAATGTTTCTGTGGTAGAGGCTTGCGCCATAGTGGCTGCCGGAGTTGTTTGGGCTGTGGTTTTCGCATCATTGGCAAAAGCATTCCCAGGGTACAGATTGCCCGTAGAGAGACAGGCAATGGCGATAACGGAGAAAGAAAACAAGCGCATGAAAAGAGTCCATCTATCGAATTTTTATTAGGACGGTATCTTTTCATTAAACGCCCCGTTAACGCAAGGGCGGCTAAGGGTTATCCGGCATTTCTGACATGGATTTAAGCACTAAGCGAAATGGGAAAATCGACTAAGCCGTTTTGTTGGGCGTTATCTGAGAAGCTGGCCGCTTGTGATAGGCAATGTCGATAATGGCAATGTCTTTATAAAGTGCTTCGACGGCAATCGCGAGCTGATAAATTAGCCAGCTATAACCTGTGAGCGCAAATCCCTGCGGCACTTGGTCGTTTACGGCTGTCACTGGATCTGCGGTTGATGCTTGAGTGGCTGCGACTAGGGCAAGCTGGAGTCTGTGTTGCAATTCTTGATCTAAGCATTCTGGCAGTGTCGGCAATTGTTGAGCTTTACCCGCTACAAATTCTGCAAGTTGTTGCAAATAGAAGGCAAGCTCAGAGGCAACCGCATTAATCTGCAGATAGGCGTCTTTGTCTTCTTCCTGCCAGCGGGTTAAGGGTAAGAGTTCAAGTAAGGTGATTAAGCGCACTTGTTTATTGGCTAACTGCGACAGTAGCACTTTGTGTTTTTTGAGGGTTTGACTTTCCCATTCCAAGGAGAAAAACAGTTTCTTTTGAGTGAGTACGGCTTTCATCGCAGCCTCTAGTCTAGCGCGAAAATCGAGCTCATGATTGGCGGGTGCCTTAAGGTGCTCGGCTAATACTTCGGCCATATTGTCGATGGCATGGGTGAGTTGGGAGCGCCAATCTTGTTTAGCTTTAATCGGAAAAATGAACAGTGAGACCAAAATAGCAATCACGCAGCCGGAGAGGATGTTGGCCGTGCGCCATAGTGCCTCAGAGGTGTCATGGTTGGCGTCGCCGACGACGATTATGATGGTAAATCCGGCCACTAAATAGGCATAGCTGTAACGTCCGGCCGAGATAAAACAAATCAAGCTAACGGCTAAGATCAGCAGGCTCATAATTAGCCAATAACTGTCCACAGTGGCAACTAACATCACCCCATAAGCTGAGCCTAAACAAGTGCCTATAGCCCTTTGTAGCGACTTTTCAATCGCGCCGCCTACCTGAGGTAAGCTCATCATAATGATCACTATCGTGACCATACTCCAAATAAAATGCGGTGGCGCCCAAATGGCATTAATAGTGACAGCAACGAGTAAGGCTAGCCCGAGCTTTAGGGCGTGGATTGAGCGGAAATGGCGATAGATAAAGTCGGCAAAGGGTGTGGCTGGGGCAAATACAGACATAGGGCAAAATTCCTTTGAGCTAACTTAGCGATGTTAATCTGGTGGCAGTATCGCAGAAAAACCATGTCACTTGCGGCCATAGCGCCATAAAGAAATGTAAATTGCGAAATCTAGCAAATTGAGCTTAGTGGATGGCGCGGGAGAGATCACATTAACACTCAGATTAAATAGGCTTAACTGATGCGTGTAGAGGCAGGCCATTATATCGTGCTGCAGATAAAAAAGGCTTGAATAAGCGTTGCCTATTCAAGCCTATATTCAAAGTGTTTGAGTTAGCTTAAGCTGCGCTCACTATCCGCTTTAACGTCAACTTCTGTGTATTTATCCATGATCAAGGCACAAGCAGCATCGCCAGTGATATTGAGTGCGGTACGGATCATGTCAAAAACCCTGTCTAACGCAAACAGCAAAGGTAAACCATCGATAGGAATTCCTGCAGCTAACAGCACTGCCACCACTAAGAAGGATGGGCCCGGCACACCAGCTTGACCAATTGCACCTAAGGTTGAGGTGAAAATGATGGCCGCATAGGCTGTCATCGACAGATCAACGTTATACATTTGGGCGAAGAACATGGCCACTAAACCATAATAAATCGCGTTGCCGCTCATATTAATGGTGGCGCCTAACGGCAATACAAAAGCCGTGGTTGCCTTAGAGACTTTAAGATCTTCCTCACAGGTTTCCATATTCACTGGCAGAGTCGCCATTGAAGAGGCGGTCGATAATGCCATCACCTGTGGTTTCTTCATTGCCGAAATAAACTGGCGCGCCGACACTCTTGAGAAGAGTTGTACCACTAATGGGAAGAAGATAAAGCCGTAGATCAGAATCGCAGCCACAAATACGGCGAATAACTTAAACACGACTTCTAGTGCATCGAAACCGAAGGTACCGACAGAATCGGCCATCAAACCAAATACACCGATAGGGGCAATGATCATCACGCAGTTGATCATCCACACAAAGGCATCGACGACTGTGTTGAGTGCGGCCAAAATAGGCTTAGCGCCATCGCCTTTAACTTTAGTCAGTGCGATGCCGAAGAAGATACTAAAGACTAAGATTTGTAATATGTTACCGCCGTTCAGTGACTCGAACACATTGGTTGGGATCATGCCGATAAAGGTATCCATTACCCCGGGCAATGCGCCATGTTCCTTGGTTACTTCCATCAAGTCTGTGCTGCTGTGGGCGGTAAAATCAACGCCTGCACCCGGTTGGAACAGATTACCCATCAAGAGTGCAAGCACAACGGCAAAGCCCGACGTGACAATAAAAAAGCCGAAAGTGCCAATACCAATTTTACCCGCCGATGGGCTATCACCTAAGCTCGCCGCGCCGCTGATGATAGAAACCAATACCAGTGGTATCACTAGCATTTTGATTAAATGGATGAAAATGGTTCCGAGTGGTGCAAACACACTTGCACTCTCGCCCATGATAAAACCCACCAGTGCGCCGATAATCATGGCAATAACCACTTGCACACCAATGTTACCTAATAAACTCTTGCTCTTCATTCTTGCGAAACTCCCCAGTTGCCGCAGCATTTTGTGTCATGCACAGACGATTTGAACCTAGACGACTCAAGCTTTAATGATTAAGGCTTACTCTAGGCTAAAGGTTCACTCTATGTTAAAGGCAAATGCCCGACATTTTTGACCGAGTAAAGTACCACAATTGCATAGTAGGGGATTGTGAAACATCACTAACCTTGGTTTCAAAATAACCAAAGTCTAAATCACGTTAACGTTAAATGAGGAATGCTTAAATTTATGCGCTTAAAAATGAATAAAGCTTATTTAATTATGGAATTTTAACTGCCGAATTGATGAATTGTGATTTTTACTTTGATGGGCGCAGATATCCTCTCGTATTCTTGGGGCGGCTTGAGTCGTTGGTCACCCATCTTTTACTTGTATGAATCATGAGAGTGGTTAATAGCTAAAAAACCTCCATGACCATTCAACTCTGTGACTCACTCAGTTTTCCCTATGACAACTCCATTTCGAGGACATTATGAACATCACCTCATTTTTTGGCCCGCCCGAATCGTTACAGTGTTGGATAAGAAAGTGCGTCGAACAACCTGGATTAAGTTATTGGCTGGTTTATCAAGATCTTGATGAAGGTGAATCCCTGCAACTGACCACTCCATTATTCCCGATAGTGAATGATATGAGAGACCTATCGGATGACGAAATCGATGTCTTTGAGGATAGCTTAGGCCGGAGTGACTATGGTTATCTGCTAAACATGGATCAAATCGAGGATGTGATCGATAACCTCAAGCAGCAAAAAGCCCAGCCAAGTGAGCAGGAACTACTTGAAGCCATTATCTTTTACTATGAGAGAGATGCGTTTATAGATATTTAAGTGTTTATTTTTATTTTGTTGTTTCTATATAAAATAAAATTACGTGTTGTTAGCGGTAAATACCGACGGTTAACGTCGGCATTTGCGTTTAAGGTGAGGTAATAAGTTGTGCACCATTTAGTGGTTATTGAGGTATTGAGCGCCTGTTTATTATGAATTCGATTTCGCAAGCACTCTGAATACCTCTTGAACGCCCTAGGGTATTGCTGGGAAGGTGAATGAGCTGCCAATCCCTAGAGGCAAGCCTAAGGCCCAATATGCCAGTAAGAAACCGCTCCAAAGTAAAAGAAAACTGATTGAAAACGGTAACATCAGTGCCACTAAGGTGCCGATGCCTGATTCCTTAACGTATTTTTGGCAAAACACCACAATCAACGGAAAGTAAGGCATCAACGGGGTGATGATATTAGTGGATGAGTCGCCCACTCGGTAAGCGGCTTGAGTCAAATCCGGTGACACACCTAGTTCCATTAACATGGGCACCATAATGGCACCAATCAATGCCCATTTGGCTGAAGCGGAACCCACTAATAGATTGACGAACGCGGTGAGAAACACAATTCCCACCAAAGTCACGCCCATAGGAAGGGCTAATTCCTTTAACGCCAACGCGCCTTTAATGGCCATTAATGCGCCTAAATTAGATTGACCAAAGGCATAAATAAACTGGGCGCAGAAGAAGGCCATGACGATGTAATAACCCATGCCGCTCATGGATTTGCTCATGCCTTGAATAATGGCTCTGTGATTGTTTGCCGTGCCAGCGACGTAACCATAGACTATGCCGGGCACTAGGAAGAACACAAAAATAATCGCCACAATGGATCGCATTAAGGGGGCCGAGGCACTGGTTAGGGCGCCATCGGTACCACGCCAGGCAGAGTTGTCACCATAGGCGGTAAACACCAGCCCTAAAGCACATAACAACATGGCGGCCATGGCGAATTTGAGTCCGCGGCGCTCATGGGGTTGCAGTTCATCTAGGGTTGGGAGCGTGCTGGGATCGCCATTCACCGCAGTGTTTTTTAGGCGCGGCTCGATAACTTTATCCGTTAAGAACCAGCCAACTAAGATAATTAAAATGGCAGAAGCCGAAGTAAAAAAGATGTTATTCAGTGGGTTAATCGTTAATGTGGCGGCCGCGGGATCGGCCGATAATCTTGCCGCTGCCTGAGTTAAGCCCGCTAACATAGGATCAAGGCTGGATGGCACGCCAACGGTTGCAGAAAAACCGCCGGATACGCCAGCGAAAGCGGCGGCAATACCGGCTAAGGGATGACGACCCGCGGCATAGAAGATCACCGCGCCGAGTGGGATAACGAGTACATAACCCGCATCAACCGCGACATGGCTCAGAATACCCACGGCTATCAATACCGGGGTGAGTAACATCTTGGGGGTAACAGATAAAATGGAGCGCAGCCCTGCATTAATAAAGCCAGTATGTTCAGCAACGCCTAGGCCCAGCATGGCCACAAGCACCACACCTAGCGGCGGGAAAGTCACAAAGGTGGAGACTATGTTCGAGGTAAATGCAGTCAGTGCGCCGCCTTCGAGCATATTGACGACTTGAATGGGGTTACCAGTACGAGGGTCGATTTCATCAAAACTGACACCCGATAATCCCCAAGAGATCAACCAGACTAAGCCCAGAAACATCGCAAATAATACCGCCGGATCAGGCAGTTTATTGCCGACGACTTCGACGCCATTGAGAAATCGCTGGAATCCAGTGACAGGTTTATGATTTTCCATTTGGGTGCCGCTTCCTAAAAATGATGATTGTTATCGGCGATTATAAAAACGCAGCATTAATTTAAGCTTGGTTTAACTAATCGATAAGAAATAAAACACATAAAAATCTATCGCAGTGACTTTAGTGCGGGTGGATTTCATCGTCACTAAATCAATTTAGCCGCAAATAAAAAGCGCGGGTTCATGACTGAACCCGCGCTTTTTTATAGAACGATATTTTTGACTCAATAATCGTACCGAACAGAGCCGCTACGCGCTTATGCCTTTGGACCTGCGTTACGGATAGCGTCTGACACTTGATACTTAGCGAAGTTTTTAGTGAAAGCTTCTGCTAGTTTCTGGGCGTATTCGGCATATAGCGCTTTGTCGCCCCAAGTGTTGATTGGGTTGAGTAAATTGCTGTCTACGCCTGTGACTGCCACAGGAACGGCGAGGTTCAAGGTGTCTAAGTGGACAGTTTCCACATCTTTCAATTCACCGCTGACAATCGCATCGACGATGGCGCGGGTGGTTGGGATGTCAAAACGTTTACCTACACCGTGTGGACCGCCAGTCCAGCCTGTGTTGACTAAGTACACTTGGCTACCGAATGACTCAATGCGCTTCATCAACAGTTCTGCGTACACGCCAGCAGGGCGTGGGAAGAAAGGTGCGCCGAAGCACGTTGAGAAGGTGGATTGAATCGCCGAGGTTGAGCCGATTTCAGTCGAACCTACTTTGGCGGTATAGCCAGACAAGAAGTGGTATGCCGCTTGTTCTTTGGTCAGGATAGAAACCGGTGGTAATACGCCAGATACGTCGCAGGTTAAGAATACAACCGCATGTGGCTCAGCGCCGCAGTTGTCTTCTTTACGTTGGGCAATGTGCTCCAGCGGATAGGCTGCGCGGGTGTTTTCCGTCAGGCTGCTGTCTTTGTAGTTAGGTACGCGGTGTTCGTCCATAACGACGTTTTCAAGCACAGTGCCGAAACGAATCGCATCCCAAATCACGGGCTCATTCTTCTGGCTTAAGTCGATACATTTGGCGTAGCAACCGCCTTCGATGTTGAATACGCCGCCGGGTGCCCAGCCGTGTTCATCGTCACCGATCAGGAAGCGTTTTGGATCGGCAGAAAGTGTGGTTTTACCTGTGCCAGATAAACCGAAAAACAGCGTAGTGTCGCCATCTTTACCTACGTTGGCCGAACAGTGCATAGGTAGCACGCCTTGGGCTGGCAGTAGGAAGTTCTGCACTGAGAACATAGACTTTTTCATTTCGCCAGCGTATTTCAGGCCGGCAAGCAGCACTTTACGTTCAGCGAAGTTTAAAATCACGGTCGCATCTGAGTTAGTGCCATCACGTTCTGGTACGCAAACAAAGTCAGGGGCATTGATGATCTGCCACACTGGTTTGTCTTTACGATTAAATTCTTCAGGAATGATAAATAGATTGCGGGCGAACAGTTGGTGCCAAGCGTATTGTGTAGTAACACGTACTGGTTGGTAATGTTCAGTATCGGCACCGACTTCGAGATCAGATACAAACAGTTCTTTATCGGCTAGGTAAGCTTCAACCCGTGCCCATAAACCTTCAAAAGCACCTGGATCGAAAGCTTGATTGACTGGGCCCCATTCGATATCAGCTTCTGAACTGGGTTCTCTTACAATGAAACGATCGCCAGGTGAGCGACCGCTGCGAGCGCCTGTTTTAGCAACTAATGCGCCATTGGCTGTCAATTCACCTTCGCCGCGTAGCAGGGCAAATTCGACAAGTTGTGCTGTTGAGGGGTTAAAGTGAACGCGGTTTAATCCATCCGCCATAGTGAGGTCTCCATTTGATTTGTAAGGTTATTTTAATATCGATCGTCTGCCGATTTAATTTTATTTATCGCCTGAGTCGTGCTAGGTGACAAAGTGAGGGCGATTGTAGCCTAAGCCGAGTGCAATGTGTGAGGGGATTATAGGTATGAATAAAAAATGGGCGCCAAATAGGGCGCCCATTTTTTAGCGGGAGTCGTTTTACTGCTGGGTTGTTGATGTTTGACCGTTAGCAAATAAGGTTGCTACGTCTATGGCATCAAAGGTGTATTTAGCGTGGCAATATTCGCAACCCATTTCTATCTTGCCATCTTCGGCGAGTATGGCTTCGATTTCTGCTTGATCTAAGGTTTTGATCGCGCCGGCACTGCGTTCATGGGAACAAGTGCATTTAAAGCTCACATCGATAGGATCAAATAAGCGTACTTCTTCCTGATGATAGAGGCGATGTAACACGCTTTCTGCATCAAGAGTAAATAGCTCTTCGGCCTTGATGGTCGACGTCAGTTGGCTCAAGTGTTCGAAGTCGGCGTTGTGATCTTGCTGGCTTGGCAGAATTTGTAGGAACATGCCCGCCGCTTGTTTGCCGTCGGCAAATAACCAAATTCCCGTAGGTAACTGCTCAGATTGATTGAAGTATTCTTCAACACAGGCCGCAAGTGTTGGCTTGTCTAGTGCAACGACACCTTGGTAGCGTTCACCTTCGTCGGGTGTTAAGGTGATGACCATGTAGCCTTGGCCGAAGAGTTCTGTGAGGCTAGCATCATCGGCGAGTTCAGCATTCCAGCGAGCCACACCGCGTAACTCTTGTAAATTGTTACCGTTGATCACCGCTAAAGATACAGGGCCGTTGCCTTGTAACTGTACGCTGATATCACCGCTAAATTTCAATGTAGCGGTTAATAGTGAGGTGGCTGCCATTAATTCACCCAGTAGCACTTGCAGTACGGCTGGGTATTCTTGGGCGCTGATCACTTGTTGATAGCTGTCTTGTAACTGCACCAGTTCACCGCGCACATCGGCATTATCGAACAAGTAGCGGTGTAAAGTATCTTGGTTCATCGTGTATCTCACTGTTAAAGGTCTTTAAAGCGCATGAGCTGGCGTCGTTGCTTTTTATCTGGTTTCTGATCGGGTATCGGGTTATTGAGCATGTGGAGGCGTCGTTGCTCAGCATTAATGGCCCGTTTAGCCAGACTTGTCGCGGTTTCTTCGTACAATTCTTGTGCAATCGCACCACTTTGGCGTAATTGCGATAATTTTTTTATGACGATCTCTTTATCGTCATATCCTTGGCGTATCTTAAGGACGGCGCCTATCTCGGCATTCCTACTAGATTTGGCACGCTGGCCGTTGTAATGTACTTTGCCGCCGTTAATCATTTCTTTGGCGATGGCACGGGTTTTATAAAAACGTGCAGCCCAAAGCCACTTATCGAGTCGAATGTCTGTTTTATCGCTTTGACCTTGAGTCATAGTGTCTCCAGCTAAAAGATCGATGAGTTCACATGCCGAGCAAGAAAATGCGTGAAGAGCATTTCTATTATGTTAAAGGGTGGCGTGCTTCACACCCTTTTATGGCGGGCAAAGTTAGCATAATTGGCCTATTTTCGCCAATTTGAATGCTGTTATGGGCTTGTTGCCAAATGCTGCCTAGGTTAGCATGACACGGTAATCGCCTAATTATTATAATCAGAACAGAGACCTGTATCGAGGGTCCACATAAAATATGGATTTATTAGATAAAGTTATCGCGAAAGCCATTGGCATGCCCCATAAGCCCTTAAGCCGGATAGTCTTCTGGTTGGGTTTTATTGTGATCATGTTGTTAGCCGCGCAAATTACATGGAAATTAGTGCCTACTAGCTCATCACCCAGCGCTTGGTCGCCAACGCCCGTCAACCTGACGGGTAAAGGTGCTGGGCAGGTTGATCTTGCGGGTTTACAGCAGCTTGGTCTCTTTGGTAAGGCAGATGCTAAATCTGAAAAGCCAAAAACTGAGGTTGTTGAGACTGTGACCGACGCGCCTAAGACCACGCTCTCTATTCAGCTCACTGGCGTTGTTGCATCGACAGCGGATCAGAAAGGCTTAGCGATCATTGAGTCAAACGGCAGCCAAGAGACCTACAGCTTAGGCGATAAAATTAAGGGCACTTCGGCATCACTGAAAGAAGTCTATGCCGACCGTATTATCATCACTAACGCTGGCCGTTACGAGACATTAATGCTCGATGGCTTAGTTTACACTAGCCAAAGCCCAGCCAATCAGCAGTTACAACAAGCTAAGACTAATAAGACTGGATCGGCAGTGAGCCGTGTCGATCAACGTAAAAATGCCGAAATCTCCCAAGAACTCGCCGAATCCCGCACCGAATTGTTAGCCGACCCCAGTAAGATCACCGATTATATTGCCATTTCACCTGTCAGACAGGGTGACGCTGTGGCGGGATATCGCTTGAATCCAGGGAAAGACGCCAATTTGTTTAAGCAGGCGGGTTTTAAAGCTAACGATTTAGCCAAATCGATTAATGGATACGACTTGACCGTAATGAGTCAAGCGTTAGAAATGATGAGCCAATTACCCGAGTTAACCGAAGTTTCTATTATGGTTGAGCGGGAAGGACAATTGGTTGAAATCATGTTTAGTTTGCCGCAATAACACGCGTTAGAGGAAAGAAAAAGAATGAATAACAAAAGGATTCGACGCAAGCTGATTGCTGGGGTTGTTGCGGGTGCAGCCATGTTCTCCTCCCAATTCGCTTGGTCTGAACAGTATGCGGCCAACTTTAAAGGCACGGATATTCAAGAATTTATCAATATCGTTGGTAAAAACCTGAATAAG
Organism: Shewanella sp. SM20; assembly: GCF_025654545.1. Taxonomy (NCBI): domain Bacteria; kingdom Pseudomonadati; phylum Pseudomonadota; class Gammaproteobacteria; order Alteromonadales; family Shewanellaceae; genus Shewanella; species Shewanella sp. SM20. The sequence continues at coordinate 16,392 of NZ_JAKKRK010000033.1, forward strand.
ACCATCATAGTTGACCCGACAATTCGCGGCAAAATCAACGTTCGCAGTTATGATCTGTTGAACGATGAACAGTATTACCAGTTTTTCCTCAACGTCTTACAAGTTTACGGTTATGCCATCGTTGAGATGGAAAATAACGTTATTAAAGTCATCAAAGACAAAGATGCCAAAACCGCTGCAATTCGAGTCGCTAACGATAATGACCCCGGCCTTGGTGATGAAATGGTGACGCGTATCGTGGCCTTGTATAACACTGAGGCTAAGCAATTAGCGCCGTTATTACGTCAACTTAATGATAATGCGGGTGGCGGCAACGTAGTGAACTACGACCCCTCCAATGTCTTGATGTTGTCTGGCCGTGCTGCTGTCGTGAACAAGTTAGTCGAAATTATCCGTCGAGTGGATAAGCAAGGCGATACCTCGGTGCAAGTGGTGCCGTTAGAATTTGCCTCCGCGGGTGAAATGGTACGAATTATCGATACCCTTTATCGTGCTACCGCTAACCAATCCCAATTGCCAGGCCAAGCGCCAAAAGTGGTTGCTGACGAACGTATCAATGCCGTAGTCGTGAGCGGTGATGAGAAGAGCCGCCAACGTGTGGTCGAGCTTATCCGTCGTCTCGATGCCGAACAAGCCAGCACAGGTAACACAAAAGTTCGTTATCTACGTTATGCCAAAGCAGAAGATTTAGTTGAAGTGCTGACCGGTTTTGCCCAAAAGTTGGAAGGCGAGAAAGATCCGAGCGCTCAGGCTGCAGGTGGTAAACGCCGTAATGAAATCAATATCATGGCGCATACTGAAACCAACGCCTTAGTGATCAGTGCTGAACCCGATCAGATGCGCACTATCGAGAGCGTGATTAATCAACTCGACATCCGCCGTGCTCAGGTACTCGTAGAAGCCATTATCGTGGAAGTCGCCGAAGGCGATAGCGTCGGCTTTGGGGTCCAATGGGCCGCGAAAGCGGGTGGTGGTACTCAGTTTAATAACTTAGGCCCAACCATAGGTGAAATTGGTGCAGGTGTATGGCAGGCGCAAGATCAAGAAGGGACATTCATCACTAACCCAAATACAGGTGACGTGATTGGCAAAAACCCAGATACTAAAGGTGATGTTACTTTACTTGCTCAAGCCTTAGGTAAAGTGAACGGTATGGCTTGGGGCGTGGCCATGGGCGACTTTGGTGCCTTAATTCAAGCAGTGTCGAGTGACACTAACTCAAACGTACTGGCAACGCCTTCGATTACCACCTTAGATAACCAAGAGGCCTCGTTTATTGTGGGTGACGAAGTGCCTATTCTGACAGGTTCTACCGCCAGCTCGAGCAATAGCAACCCATTCCAAACTGTTGAGCGTAAAGAGGTTGGGGTTAAACTGAAAGTGGTGCCACAGATCAACGAAGGCAGCTCAGTGAAGCTGACGATTGAACAGGAAGTTTCTGGGGTTAACGGTAATACAGGCGTGGATATTTCCTTCGCGACTCGTCGCTTAACCACTACCGTTATGGCGGATTCTGGTCAAATTGTGGTACTCGGTGGTTTGATCAACGAAGAAGTACAAGAAAGTATACAAAAAGTACCGTTCTTGGGTGATATCCCTATTCTAGGACATTTGTTTAAATCTTCTTCGAGTAAAAAAACGAAGAAAAACCTCATGATCTTCATCAAGCCAACGATTATACGTGATGGCATCACGATGGAAGGGATTGCGGGACGTAAATATAATTATTTCAGAGCATTACAGCTTGAACAGCAAGAGCGTGGCGTTAACTTAATGCCTGAGACTAAAGTGCCTGTACTAGATGAATGGAATCAGTCTGAGTATTTACCACCTGAAGTTAACGAGATTTTAGAGCGTTATAAAGAAGGTAAAGGTTTAGAGACCCAGATGCGTAAAACGGATCCAACGCTCAAAACGCTCGATGAAAACAAAAACAAAGATAAAACCAATGAGTGAAATTCAACTATCCCAAGTCGATGACCTTAGCCAAGTCTCTAATGAGCTAGGCCTTGAAGCTGAAGGTGATGAGGTATTTCGTTCGAGCAGTAAAGAGCGTTTACCTTTTGCCTTTGCACACCGCCACGATGTGGTGCTCGCGCTGGGCGAAACGGGCGAGTTAAGCTTGTTCTATACGAGTAAAACACCGTTAACGGCTATGCTCGAAGCGCGGCGTTATTCGGGTGTCGATTTGCCTTTGGTTAAGCTCGAAGTGGCGAAGTTTGAGGCCAAACTCACTCAAGCATATCAGGCGAACTCGTCTGAAGCGCAGCAGTTGATGGAAGACATAGGCAACGAGATGGATTTATTCACCCTTGCCGAAGAGCTGCCGCAGACCGAAGACTTGCTCGAAGGTGATGATGATGCGCCTATCATCAAACTGATTAATGCTTTGTTATCTGAAGCGATTAAAGAAGAAGCGTCAGATATCCATATCGAAACCTACGAGAAACAGCTTGTGGTGCGTTTCCGTATCGATGGTGTACTTAAGGAAGTCCTCAAGCCAAACCGTAAACTGTCGTCGCTGCTAGTGTCGCGGATTAAGGTTATGGCTCGCCTCGATATCGCCGAAAAACGTGTGCCGCAGGATGGCCGTATTTCGCTGCGTATCGCAGGTCGTGCGGTAGATGTGCGGGTATCGACCATGCCATCGAGCCACGGTGAACGTGTTGTACTGCGTCTGCTGGATAAAAATACTGGCAACCTCGATTTAGAACAATTGGGGATGACAGACAGTATTCGCGTTAAGTTTGAAGATCTTATTCGTCGCCCTCACGGGATCATTTTGGTGACTGGCCCAACGGGCTCGGGTAAAAGTACCACTTTGTATGCGGGTTTGACGGAGATCAACTCCAAAGACACCAACATACTCACAGTAGAAGACCCTATCGAATACGAGTTAGACGGTATCGGTCAGACCCAAGTAAACACTAAGGCCGACATGACCTTCGCCCGTGGTCTGCGCGCAATTTTGCGTCAAGATCCCGATGTGGTGATGATAGGTGAGATCCGTGACCTCGAAACTGCGCAAATTGCGGTGCAAGCGTCACTCACTGGCCACATGGTGATTTCAACCCTGCATACCAACACAGCGTCTGGCGCGATTACACGTTTGCAAGACATGGGTGTAGAGCCATTCCTCGTGTCTTCAAGTTTGCTCGGCGTGTTGGCTCAACGTTTGATCCGAACCCTTTGTCCTAAATGTAAAATCGAGCATGTGCCCGATGCGCGTGAGCGTGAGTTACTGGGCATAGCCGCCGATGACGACAGGCGTATTTTCCGTGCCAATGGCTGTAAATCCTGTGGTAACAATGGCTACCGTGGTCGAACCGGTATTCATGAGCTATTACTGGTTGACGATAATGTGCGTGAATTGATCCATGGCGGCCGCGGTGAGTTAGCCATCGAAAAGTATATTCGTCAGTTTGTGCCGAGCATTCGTCACGATGGCATGAGCAAAGTGCTCGCGGGCATCACCACTCTCGAAGAAGTGCTACGTGTGACTCGCGAGGAGTAATTTATGCCAGCATTTGAATATAAGGCACTGGATGCCAAGGGAAAGCAGCTTAAGGGCGTGATTGAGGCGGATACCGCCAGACACGCCCGCAGCCAACTGCGCGATCAGCGCATGATGCCCTTGGAAATACTGCCTGTTACTGAAAAAGAAGCCAAAGCTAAGAGCAGCAGTTTTTCGTTTTTCAAACGTGGTATTTCAGTTGCTGAATTAGCTTTGATCACCCGCCAAATTGCGACCTTAGTGGCCGCGGGTTTACCGATTGAAGAATCCCTTAAAGCCGTTGGTCAGCAGTGCGAGAAAGATCGTCTCGCGAGCATGATTATGGCGGTACGTTCTCGGGTGGTGGAAGGTTATAGTCTGGCCGATTCCTTGGCTGAATTTCCGCATATTTTCGATGATTTATACCGTGCCATGGTGGCCTCGGGTGAAAAATCAGGTCACTTAGAAGTGGTGCTTAATCGTCTGGCGGATTATACCGAGCGACGCCAACAGCTTAAATCTAAGCTGACCCAAGCCATGATTTATCCCGCGGTTTTGACCACAGTGGCGATAGGGGTGATTTCAATCCTGCTAGCAGCGGTTGTGCCTAAAGTGGTCGGACAGTTTGAGCACATGGGCGCTGAGCTTCCCGCCTCGACCCGATTTTTGATCTCGGCCTCTGACTTTGTTCAAAACTATGGTGTGTTTGTGGTCATCGCCTTAGTGCTGCTGTTCGCACTCTTTCGGCGCATGTTAAAGTCACCTGCGTTTCGGATGAAGTACGATAATTTTTTATTGAGCATGCCGGTTGTTGGCCGCGTGAGTAAGGGATTAAATACGGCGCGTTTTGCTCGGACGTTAAGTATCTTATCCGCCAGTTCAGTGCCTTTGCTCGATGGTATGCGTATTGCGAGTGAAGTGTTGCAGAATATGCGAGTGCGCGCCGCAGTTGACGATGCGACCGCACGCGTGCGGGAAGGAACTAGCTTAGGTGCAGCGTTGACTAATACTAAGTTGTTTCCGGCTATGATGTTATACATGATTGCGTCGGGCGAGAAGAGTGGTCAACTTGAGCAGATGTTAGAGCGGGCCGCCGATAACCAAGACAGGGAATTCGAAGGTAACGTCAACATAGCATTGGGTGTATTCGAGCCTATGCTGGTGGTCAGTATGGCGTGTGTTGTGCTCTTTATCGTGATGGCAATTTTGCAGCCAATTTTAGCCTTGAATAACTTGATTAGCGGTTAATTTTTGAATTTATGGATTATGACCAAGTCGATTGGCATAGGATTTTTTAGGAGAAGTAGTCGATGCAAATGAACAAGAAACATCAAGGTTTTACCTTACTCGAAGTGATGGTTGTTATCGTGATTTTAGGGATTTTAGCCTCTATGGTTGTGCCTAACTTGATGGGTAACAAAGATAAGGCTGACCAACAAAAAGCCGTGTCTGACATAGTTGCACTCGAAAATGCCTTAGATATGTATAAGTTAGATAACGGTGTCTATCCATCGACCGAACAAGGCTTAGAAGCATTAGTGCAAAAGCCTACGATTTCGCCTGAGCCACGTAACTACCGTGAAGATGGTTATGTAAAACGTTTGCCAGAAGATCCATGGCGCAATAACTACCTGTTGTTAAGCCCTGGCGAAAACGGCAAGTTAGACATTTTCAGTGCAGGCCCCGATGGTCAACCAGGTACCGAAGATGACATCGGTAACTGGAATTTACAGAATTTCCAATAAGATGCTAAAGCTGCGTCACGCTGGTTTCACCTTAATGGAGGTGATGCTAGTGATTTTGTTGATGGGGCTCACGGCTGCGGCTGTGACTATGTCTATCGGCAATTCTGGGCCGCAACAGGCCTTAGATAGAACGGCGCGGCAGTTTATTGCGGCCACTGAAATGGTGCTTGATGAAACCGTTTTAAGTGGCCAGTTTATTGGTATTGTGATTGAGAAAACCAGTTATCAGTTTGTTTTTTATAAAGAAGGTAAGTGGGAGCCTTTGGATAAAGACAGACTCTTATCTGAAAAGCAAATGGAGCCAGGGGTTGTACTGAACTTAGTGCTCGATGGTTTACCTTTGGTACAAGAGGATGAGAAAGACGATTCTTGGTTCGAAGAACCGCTGATTGAACCCTCTGCCGATGATAAGAAGAAACACCCTGAGCCACAGGTCATGCTATTCCCGAGCGGTGAAATGAGCGCTTTTGAGCTGACGTTTATCGCTAAAACTAACAAAGGCCAGCAGGCCGAAACGTTAGTGGTCGGTGATGCGCTGGGCAGATTAACCATAGGGCGCCCCGATGAAACGCGTTAAGGGCATGACCCTACTCGAAGTGATTGTGGCCCTTGCCGTATTTTCGATTGCGGCCGTGTCTATCACTAAAAGTTTGGGCGAGCAGATGGCAAACATGCCGATTCTGGAATCGCGCACTTTGGCACAGTGGGTGGCTGATAATCAGATGGTCGATGCCAGACTCGATCCACAGTTTCCTGAAATCGGTAAAAAAGAAGGTCAAGTTGAGCTCGCAGGAAAGGATTGGTATTGGCGTAAAGAAGTGGTGAAAACGACGGACGATAATTTTCGTATGATCCGCATAAGTGTGAGTGAAGACGAACGCTATCAGCGTATTGCCGCACAAGTGAGCAGTTATGTCCTTAAAACTAACTAGTGCGCAGCGGGGATTCACCCTGCTGGAAATGCTGATCGCCATCGCGATTTTCGCCATGATAGGTTTGGCTTCTAATGCGGTACTCAGCACAGTGCTGACTAACGATGAAGTGACGCGCGCTTTTTCAACTCGGCTTAAAGCTCTACAACAAGGCTTTGGTGCGATTGAGCGTGATCTCGCGCAAATGGTGGCGCGCACGCCAAGATTACTCGAAGGTGGTCGAGGTTCGACCGTCTTCCAAACAGGCAATGATATTTTAGATTCGGAATCAGAAGCCTTAGTGTTTTACCGTTTAGGCTGGTTAAATCCCGACGGTTTATTACCGCGAGGCAGCTTGCAGTCGGTGGCGTATGTGGTGCATGAAGGGCGGCTGGAACGTTGGTACTTTCCTTATCCTGAGCCTGAGTTTGGCGCCGAGCCGATTAAGACAGTGATTATCGACAAAGTGCTGTCGGTGGAATATTCCTTCTTTATGGAAGACAAGTGGGAGCGCAAAGTCGAGGCGACTAAGTTGCCTAAAGCGATCGCCATGGAGATTGAGATTGAAGGTTTAGGCAAGATCCAACGTAAGTTCTTGTTGCCGCTGGGTGCTGTTGCACCAGAAAAGTCTAAGGATGACGATAATAAAGACGAAAATCCTGACGATACGAACAAAGATAAAGACAAAGATGGTGATGGAGTCGATGATGGCTCGGGGAACGATCCAGGTGACGGTTCTGGTGATGGCGACCCTGAAGATGAGGGCCGCGAATGAGAACCCAATCTCGGTCTAAACAGCGTGGTGTCGCACTGATAGTTGTGCTCTTGATTGTGGCCATGGTGGTGATCATCGCGACAAATATCACTGGCCGTAATCAGTTATCCATGCGTCGAACGTTGAACTTGGCCCAGTACGATCAAGCCTATTGGTACGCGATTTCTGCTGAAGAACTGGCGAAGAAAATTTTAAAACAAGATTTAGACGACTCGGAAGGTCGGGTCCACAGGCAACAATATTGGGCCATGGCCGATGTGGTGTTTCCGGCTGAATACGGTGAAATTGCTGGCAAGATCACAGATATGCGTGCCTGTTTTAACTTAAATGCCTTGTCTGTGACCACGAAAGAGGTGGAAAACAGTCAACCTAAGCTGCCGTTGGCGGCGAAGCAATATAAGGCCTTGTTGGTGAGTTTAGGAATGGACGACTTTAGTGCGGACCGTCTGACCCAGACCTTAAAAGATTATATCGACGAAGACACCACTGCTAGCCCTTATGGTGCCGAAGATGCGGAATACGAAGCGCGAAATGTGCCTTACCGTGCGGCCAATACGCTGATGAATCATCGCAGTGAATTACGGGCAGTGATGGGATACACCCAAGATATCTATTTGAAACTCTTGCCCTATGTATGCGTTATCCCAGGTAATGACAGGCAATTACTGAATGTGAATACCTTGGAAGTCGAGCAAGCGGCACTATTAGCTGGCATGCTCGAAAATCAGATTTCGGTAGGCGAAGCAGAAAGTATCATCAACCAACGCCCCGGTGATGGCTTTGCCAAGATAGATGATTTTTATGAAAGCTCATCCATGGGATCGATCAAGTGGGAAGGTGCCATGAAGTCGAGCTTTGTCATCGATAGCCAATATTTTTTATTGGCCTCGGGGGCGAAGGTTGATAACGCCGTATTTAGAATGGAAAGTGTGCTCAAAAAGAGCGGCGGCAATAAAATGGAAGTGCTCACCCGTCAGTTTGGTGGCCAAAAATAATGGCAGTGCTCACCCGTCAGTTTGGTGGCCAACAATAATGGAAGTGCTCACCCGTCAGGGTTTGATGTTGGTGGCCAAAAATAATGGAAGTGCTCACCCGGCAGGGTTTGATGTTGGTGGACAAAAATAATGGCAGTGCTCACCCGGCAGGGTTTGATGTTGGTGGGCAAAAATAATGGCAGTGCTCACCCGTCAGGGTTTGATGTTGGTGGCCGAAAATAATGGAAGTGCTCACCCGGCAGAATCTGGTGGACAAAAATAATAGCAACGAGCTCAGTCACACTTTCTTGACTGGGACTGGTGGAGAAAAACTGTGAGTGAACGGCTATTTATTCGCTTAGGCAGAACAGCAGAGCAAGCGTGCTCTTGGCTCGTTTGGTCAGAGCAAGAACAGGAAATTATCGCCTCTGGCGAGCTCGCCAATGCCCAAGGTTTGTCGACCTTAACCGAGCGTGCGGGCAATCGTCCCGTCGATGTGTTAGTGCCCGCCGCGGCGATGACGCTCACTAGTGTGCATTTGCCCGAAAAAGGTCAACGCCAAGCCTTGAAAGCCTTGCCTTTTATGCTCGAAGAAGCCTTAGCCGATGATGTCGATGCTATGCATTTTACTGTTGGTCCACGTGATGGTGATGCCTTAAGTGTGGTCGCAGTGGCACATGAGCAAATGCAGACTTGGCTGAGTTGTTTGACCGAAGCGGGTTTAAAAGTGAAGCGCATTGTGCCTGATTGTTTAGCCTTGCCATTGCAAGAGTGCCAATGGGCGGCAATGAATTTTGGCAATGAGCTATTGCTGCGTACCGGATTAGCTTCGGGCCAGAGCTTACCTCTGCCTTGGTTGCCAATTGCGTTAGAACAACTTAAGCCAGTGCAAGGTGAGGTCTCAGTTGCCAGTTATACCGAGATGCAACTCGAGGGGGTCGAGCTTAAGCCGCAGTCACTTGAGCTACCTATGTTAGTGTTAGCCCGCGGTATTTTGCATGCGCCAGTGAATTTACTGAGCGGCGTTTACACGCCGAAGCGTGAATACAGCAAACAGTTGATGATGTGGAAAAGTGCGGCCATCGTTATTGCCATCGCTTGTGTGCTGGCCTTAGTGAATAAAGGGCTGACTATACATCAAGTCAATGGTCAGATTGCCGATCTTAAAGCCCAGAGTGAATCCATTTATCAGCAAGTGATCCCGGGAAATTCGCGCATTGTTAACCTACGTTCGCAGATGGAAAGTCAGTTACGTGCATTGCAGGGACAGGGTAGTGGTGCCGAGTTTTTTGCCATGCTCGATGGTTTACAGGATGCCTTTAAGCAAGTGCCTGAACTTAAACCTAATAGCTTAAGATTCGAAAGCGCTCGTAACGAGATCCGCATGCAAGTGAGTGCGAAAAATTACGCGCAGATCGAGAAGTTTAAAGAGATTGTCGGTCGTCGTTTTCAACTCGATGGCGGCACTATGAATAGCGGTGAAGAGCAAGTCACCAGCACCTTAACCTTGAGGAGCAAATAAGATGGATAATTTGCGGACTTGGTGGCAAGGGCTCGCATCGCGCGAGCAGCAGTTAGTAGGCTTTTGCTCGGTATTTTTAGTCATTGGTATTTTTTATTGGGGTGTTTGGACGCCGATTGCCAATGCTGAAGCCGATGCATTACGTAACCTCAATGCACAGCAACAGACGTTGAACTATGTAAAACAAACGGCGAATAAAATAGCGAGTCTTAAGCAGAACGGTGCTAAGCCAACGACGTCGGGCAGTTTAAGCTCAGTGGTTAACCAAACTGCGGGCAATTATGGGTTAGTGATTACTCGCATGCAGCCCCAAGGCGATAAGATCCAAGTGTGGATGGACGATGTTCCTTTTGATGCCTTGTTAGGTTATTTGAGTGAGTTAGTGCAGAAGAAAGGACTTTCGCTCGAAAGTGTTGATTTGGCTGAGGCCGATGTACCTGGCTATGTCAAAGTGAGACGTATCCAATTAGCGCAATAAATTAAGGTGTAGCTGTGAGTTTGATAAAAAAAGTCATCATAGGCGTACTGATTTATTTAATATTTTTAGTCGTTCTATTCCCCGCTAAGATTGCGATAGCGTTAGCCCCATTGCCCGCGAATATCAGTGTTTCGGGTGTGAGTGGCAGTATTTGGTCTGGCAGCATAGAAACCTTAAGTATGCCGCAGCGCCAGGTAGAGCAAGTGCGTTGGGATCTGAGTCCTTGGGCGCTATTTTTAGGTAAAGTGAAAGTCGATTTTCAAGTGGGCAGCCGCGCAACACCTGTCAGCGCTAAGGGATTAATCTCTTGGTCCATGGGCGGCTTAAGTGCGCAGGGGTTACGTTTCGAAGCGCCGGATAGCTTTTTACTCGGCAATGCAAAACTGCCTTTTAAGACCGAAATCACTGGTGAAGTCAGCCTATTAGTCGAGACGTTAGAGCAAGGTAAACCTTGGTGCGAGCAGCTGTCTGGTAAGCTATTTTTGAATCAAACCAATGTTAAGAATCAGTTTGGTAACTATCCTCTAGGTAATATTGAACTCGGACTGAGTTGTGTCGAAGGCAAAGCGCAATTGGCCACAGATGAAACCAAGAACCAGCTTGGTATTGTTGGTACTTTACAGTTAGATGAAGGCAATATGGTGAAGGTTGAGGCTAAGATTAAAGAAACGGCAGAGCAACCGGAAGATATGCGTGAGTCGCTGAATATTTTAGGTAAGCGTGGTGCGGATGGTTATTTCCCTGTGGTATATCAGGGGCGGATTCCAGGGTTATAGCGCTGTTTTAGATGAGCACTTAAACTTAATGTGAGTGCTCAGATGTGAAGGCCGTAATGCGAGAGTTGCGATTAAATGTCCGATCATAAAACAACGCGATGCATAGAAACGAAGGCACCTTAGGTGCCTTTTTTATAGCCTTTTTATCGCGTTAGATCAGTCAGTAGTGAGTGATAGTCGGTAATTGCGGGAAAATCGTGAAAGACTTTGATTGGTTTTTTACTGTCAGGGTTAGCAATCCCCAATTGATGGCCCACGCCAGCAAGTTTAGCGGCTTTGAGTATGGGTTCGCTATCGTCGATAAAGAGACAGCGACTTGGTTCAAGGTTGAATTGTTTAAACAAGGTCAGCCAGAATTGTGGGTGTTCCTTAGGGTAACCTGTCTCGTGGCTAGAAATCATGTCATCGAGCCCTGCTGCTAGCTCGGTATGTTCAAGCTTTAGAGCAAGACTCTTGGGATGCGCATTGGTCACTAAGATGCGCCGTTTACCTACAGAGGCCAACGCCGCTAAAAATGGCATGCTGTCTTGGCGCAGTTGAATACGATCCACTAAAGTGCGGTGCAAGCCCATAATGTCGAGCTGCAGTTGCTCCTGCCAATAATCGAGACAGTACCAATCGAGCGTGCCTACGACTTTCTCATAGGCGTTCACAACTAATTGCTGCGCTTCGTTGTGGCTCAAACCTTGTTGTCGACTCAATTCCTGCGGTACTAAATTCAGCCAAAAATGATTGTCGAAGTGCAAATCCAATAGGGTGCCATCCATATCGAGCAGAACCGTATCGATAGTCTTCCAGTTAAACATGGGTATTTCCTATTTTTGCAAAACTGAATCACGCTTAGCATTGATTGTTGCACTGCGTAATACTCAGTGATGACGATGATTCGAGTCACTTGTATGCTTAAATCTTTGTGCTAGTCTTGGATGATTAATTATTTTTAGTCTGAAAATTAAGCGGTTGGATATGGATATCTGTTCTTTTGCCCTATTAGCTCAAGTTTCAAACTCCCTTAGTTTACAGCAAGAGTTGAATGCTTTGCTGCAACAAGACTGGTTACCCCATGTTAATCAGCGTGATTATATGGGTGGTTGGGATGTTCTCGTCTTACGCTGTGCAGCAGAGTATCGCGGTGCTCATCCTATCTTGCAAGCCTTCTCAATTTCTACCGGTCAGCACTGGCAAGATTTGCCTCAACTCGAATCGAGCCCTGCGTTATGCCATTTTCTACAATCTTTAGCCTGCCCAGTGAAATCCGTGCGTTTGATGCGCTTACATGCGGGGGCAGAAATCAAACCCCATAGAGATCAAGGACTCTGCCTAGAACAAAGCGAGGCAAGACTGCATTTGCCACTGCAAACGAATGAGCAACTCAACTTTTACGTGGACGATAAACGTGTACCCATGCAGGCCGGAGAGCTTTGGTATATCAATGCCGACCAAGTCCATTGGGTTGAAAATAAAGGGCAGGATGCGCGGATCAATTTAGTGATTGATTGCGAGGTCAACACTTGGTTAAGGGAGTTAATCGATGCTGCAAAGATCAGAGCTTGAATTAGGGCATAGTTTGGATGTAGCTGTATTAACTCAGTTTGCTAATGCGCTACTGCTGTCGACCTCAGCGGGGGAGTCTAAACGGCTCATCGATCCCATGCTGAAGCAGTTGTGCCAAATAGCGGCAGTGGAGTTACACCCCGAGTCTTTTTTGGATACTGAGGCGAGCCATACGCCTTTTGGTAAGGCGGTGTCACTCACTACCGCGGCGCAGTGTGCCGAAGATCCCGAGCGGGGCCGAGTCTTCATACAAGGGATTTATCAAGCAATACAAGATCGTCTAAAGGCTCATCCAGGGCAGACTGTGAACATCCTATATGCGGGGACTGGACCTTTTGCTTGGTTATTATTACCTCTGCTGCCGTTATTTTCTGCGAGTCAAATTCAAGTGACCTTGCTCGACATTCATCAAGCCTCGTTAGATAAAGTCACTAAGCTTATTGAACACTTTGATTTAGCTGATCGTATGGTGGAGAGTGTCTGTGCGGATGCCACGCTTTGGCAGCCAAATACAGTCGTAAAGTTTGATGTGATTCTTTCCGAAACCATGAAGCACTTGTTGCAACAGGAGCCGCAAGTGCAAATTTTTACCCATTTACAGGCGTATCTTGCCGATGATGGTGTGCTCATCCCGCAAAATATTGAGTTAGACGCTTGGCTTGAGTGTCGTACTGTGCAGGATTTTGTGGAGACGCATTATTTAGGACCGTTATTCGCGCTCAACCTACAAACAGCACGCTTGCTTGCCAGTGGAGACCGCAGTTTCTTGGCTGGTACATTACAGCTCCCCGATTTCAGCCCGAGTGTGGTAACGCTTAAGTTCACGACTTCCATTCAAGTCTATGGTAATTCCACGCTGAGCGAAAACCAATCCCAACTCACTCTGCCTCGATATCGACGCGAGCATTGGCTTAAGCCTCTTTCATGCCTTGCTTTTCGATATGAACAGGGGGCTCATCCTGATTTTGTATTTGATATCACTGAGCAAAAACCTGTGCTTGTGTCGAGTGACGATCTGAGCTGCTTAGGCATTTATCATTTGCAGCGGCTTTGGCAAAAGATACAGCTACGCAAACGGGGAGTGCCATTCACTGAACTGGCTAATGAATGGCACTTAGATAAAACCTTGCTGGATCTTTGTGGAATAGGGCTAGAGCCGGGTCTAAGAGCTTTATATCAAAACGATCATCAGTTAGCTTTTGTCGCTTACATTCAGCAAATAGCCAAGCTGACAGCCGCGGATATTGCTGGGATTAATCAGCAATTAGGCGCTATTTTCCATGGATTAATGCCATCGGTCACAGTACCAGAAGTCGAAGACTTCAATTCTGCAGAGGTTGAAGACTCAAATCCGGCGGCAGTCCTCAGCGAGTCACAACTCAATTTTTGGCAAAGTGAAGGCTACTTAGTGATCCCGCAAGTACTCACGGCAGAGCAATGCGCCGCAACACGAGATTTTATTTGGCAGCAGTTAGGAGCCAATGAACAAGATCCCACCACTTGGTATCAACCTCATGAGTTTATGCAGAAAATCATGCTGCAACTGTTTCGCCATCCGCAACTGGATGCGAATCGACAAGTCCCCAAAATCCGTCAAGTGTTTGAACAATTGTGGCAGCGAACTGATTTAGTTATGACAACCGATAGAGTCAGTTTTAATCCACCTGAAACGCCAACTTGGCATTTCCCCGGTCCGGATATGCACTGGGATATGCCGCTACAGCTACCCGTTAAGTTTGCGACTCAAGGGTTAATTTATTTAACCGATACCAGTGCCGAACAAGGCGCATTCTGTTGTGTCCCCGGATTTCATCTCAAGATAGAGGAGTGGCTTCTCGAACAGAACAAGCCTGATATTGAGCTTCAGCAACAGGATTGGCATCGCTGGCAAGTAAAACCTATAGCGGCTAAAGCGGGCGATTTAATCATTTGGCACCATGCCTTGCCCCACGGCGCCAGTCCTAATCGTGGGACGTTACCGCGTATGGTGCAATACATTAACTTTTACCCTATGGCTTCCTAATGGTTGATTTTAAAGAACAACAGCAACGCTATTGGTTGTTAGTTCATAATCCAGCCGCCCTGAGGGAGCTTGGCAAGGTTATGACTCTCACCAACTTTTGCCAATATTTGCGGCTTTTTTGGTACTTACCAGACTGTGGCGATGATACGTTACTGGCCATCTTGCATACTGGTAATCGACAAAGGATAGAGCCGGATTATTCACTCTTCTGCCAGTTTTGGGCGCCAGCAGACTATGACCCTAAACGCAGAGTATTAGAGTGGATGTCCGCCGCAGAAAAACCGATTCATCCTTTCTACTCGGAGCATATTTCTGCCGTGCGGGGTCAGTTATTGTCCGCCTTGATCAAACCCCAAACTGCTCTGTTACCTGCGCCAAATCTTTCTGGGCTAGTAGAACAAGTGCAGCCTGCCGGATTTATATTTCACCTCTCTCGCTGTGGATCTACCTTAGTGTCGCGCAGTTTTGCGGGGTTATCTAAATGCAGGGCGTTATCTGAATCGCCTTTGCTGACTCAAGTGCTATTGGATAGGAACCTATCAGACACTGAAAGACGCGCAGCTTTAATATTTTGCATTAATACCCAAGGTCAGTTGTTTCATCCTGAACAGCATTTGTTGATTAAATGGAATGCGTGGGATTTGCAGTTTTGGCCATTGATCCTATCACTTTATCCTCAAGTTCCCGTGTTATTGCTACTTAGGGACCCCGTCGAGATCTTAGCCTCACAGCAAAAGTCTGCTGGATATCATATGGTGCGACAACCGTCTCGACCTTTATTCCGTGAATTATCAGTACCAGAGGAGGGGGAGTCGATACTGGATTATCAATGTAAGGTATTGCGCTTGTTATTGGGTTATGGGTTAGAGATGAGTCAGCGTAACCAAGTGATGGTCGTGGATTATCAGGAGTTGTTACCCGCGATAGCGAATAAAATCGCAAACTGGTTTTCGTTGGCTCTCTCTAAAGAAGAGTGCAGCCAAGTCGAACAATGTCAGTTAATACACTCTAAAACAGCCACGCAGCCCTTTGTAGCAGATTCACAATCTAAACAAAGTTTTTTTTCGGCTAAGCAAAAAGAACAGATCCACCGTTATTGTAACTGGTCTAATCTTCACCTTTTTGAAACTAAAGGTTAACATAAATCTTGTATTTTTGTGTGATGTGAACTAGCTTTAGCCAACTATCTATATTAAAAAATATCAGCAAGTTAACGTTTTTATTCTAGGGATGGAAAATGCAACCATGTACTTCCAAGTCGTTAGCCTTTTTTATTCTGCGAACGCATTTCCCTGAGTCACTCTTTAAACCTGTCATTCGATTTGTTGAGTTTTGCCCGTTAGCCCCGAGCTGCCACGACGAATTAAAGAACTATAAAGCGCTGTTAGAGTTACTTATTACAGGGAATGTATTTGATGGTAGAAGACATCGTATTACCTAAAGCCTATTCATTGCGTTATGCGTATAAAAATGACGATGCTTTTGTATTTGCACTATTTTGTTCTGCAAGGACGGAATTGTCTCTATTACCGCTTCCCCCACAGCAACGAGAGCTGTTAGTGCAACAACAATACCGCTTACAGCAAGCGAGTTACGCTGCCCAATACCCTCAAGCGGTGACTCTAATCATTGAATATCAATCAATTTCTATTGGCAAAATCATACTTAATCCCTCTGTTAACGGTGTCTATATCGTCGATTTTGTCATCGCACCGCAATTTCGTGGCTATGGTTATGGTTCAGTCATTTTGGACTCGGTAAAAGCCTATGCCCAAGCAAAAGAGGCGAGTGTGAGTCTGAGTGTTGATCGACAAAATATGCGTGCGAAACAGTTATATCTTCGCTTGGGTTTCTTACCTTTTGAAATATCACCTACTCAAGAGTGGCTATCGTGGCCATCACCATAGGTAGTGTTGTTTGAGGGAAGAGGAAAGCGTTTGTAATCAAACAGATGATGTATAGATAGGTTTATTTTTATTAAGGAGTCATGGATGTCTGATTTTTTTCTCGGAGAAATTAAGCTTCTCCCATACAACTGGGCACCTAAGTATTGGACTTTGTGTGCAGGGCAATTATTGCCAATCAACACCAACCAAGCGCTTTTTTCACTCTTGGGTACGACCTACGGTGGCGACGGCGTAACAACCTTTGCGCTTCCTGATTTGCGTGGTCGTGTACCGGTTCACCCTAATGTCGGCGCAGGTTTGCCTCAGGGCAGTAAGGCGGGTGTGGAAAATGTAACACTCGGACTCAATAACTTGCCTGCACATAATCACCTTGTGATGGCCAGTTCTACTGCCGGCGATACCACGTTGTTTGCAGGCAATAATATTGCCGCCGCCAAAAATGCAGCTGGTGAGGTCAATTTGTATGGGTCCACTGCAAGTTTACAAGCGTTGGACCCTGCAACGGTATCCAGTACTGGTGGCAATCAAGCCCATGAAAATTGTCAGCCTTCACTGGTAATGAATTATTGCATTGCCACTCAAGGCATTTACCCTTCACGTAACTAGAGGAGAATCACTATGGATCCTTATATCGGTGATATCCGTCTTTTTGCGGGTAGTTTTGCACCTAGAGGTTGGATGTTGTGCGCTGGTCAGCTATTAAGTATTAGTGAGCAAAGCACTCTTTTCGCAATTATCGGAACCACTTATGGTGGTGATGGGGTAACAACATTTCAATTGCCGGATTTGCGCGGTCGCCTTCCGGTTGGACAGGGTAATGGCCCTGGTCTGACTCCCCGTGTTATCGGTCAGCAGTTTGGTGTTGAATCCGTTACCTTATTAACGCCGCAAATACCTTCACACAGCCATAGTTTGTCGGCGAGTACTGCAAGTCCCTCCACATCACCTAGCCCTATGGGTAATGTCTTTGCCCACAGTAATACCGATAATATTTATGCTCCTTTGCCATCTAGCGGTGCCGATCCCCAAGTTATGAATGCACTCAGTGTGCAAGCCTCAGGGGGAACACAACCACACAATAACATCATGCCTACTACAGCGATAAATTACATCATATGTATTGAAGGCATTTTCCCATCGCGTAATTAAGGAGCGAAATTATGGATCCATTTATAGGTGAAATCCGTTTGTTGCCATTCAGCTTCGCTCCCCACAATTGGGCGCTGTGTAATGGCCAAATATTGTCAATCGCAAGTAATACCGCGTTGTTTTCAATTATCGGAATTACTTATGGTGGCAATGGTACAACCACATTCCAATTGCCTAATTTGCAGGGGCAGACCGTAGTTGGTGTAGGTCAGGGCCCCGGGCTTAGAACCTGGGATTGGGGCGAACAGTTTGGTGAAAATGGGGTGACGCTGATCTCCACTGAAATGCCAGCACACAACCACACGCTGACCGGTTTGAATAATCAGGGGACTTTGCCTTCTCCGGCAGCGAATACCTATCTTGCGAAGGATGGACGTGGTGGTGGCATAGTCAACTATATGCAGGCAGCACCAGGTACGTTAAATACCACTATGGCACCACAGACTTTAGGTCTAAATGGTGGTGGTCTACCCCATGAAAACCGTCAGCCATTTATCGCATTGAATTATTGTATTGCCCTTTATGGTGTATTTCCGGCACGCAATTAATTGATGAATGATCCCGGCATGTTTGTCGGGAAGTTTTTAATAAATATTTTTAATTAGTAAGTCACATTAATGCCAAACAAATTACATTTTATTTCAGGTTTACCGCGTGCTGGCTCGACGCTCCTCGCAGGTATACTTCGGCAAAATCCACGCTTTCATGCGGCTATCAGTAGCCCTGTAGCGGGGCTTGTGAATGGTGCCCTCGAGCAAATGGGGGCTGGTAGTGAGTCCTATTCATTTTTCGATGAACATAAACGTAAGGTCATTTGTCGGGCATTAATTGATGCTTATTATCAAGATAAAAATCATCCGGTTATTTTCGACACAAATCGTCACTGGACTGCCCGTCTACATCAATTGGTAGAGTTGGTTGATGATTTTAAAGTGATTTGTTGTGTGCGTAATCCGGCTTGGATTATGGATAGTTTTGAAGTGATTTACCGTAAAAACCCATTTGATTACAGCCGTATGTTCAATGCGGCCTCGCGTCAGACGGTTTATAGCCGCTGCGAGTCATTAATCAATGCTGGTGGTGCGGTTGGAAGTGCATGGACCGCACTCAAGGAAGCCTATTACGGCGAGTTTTCTGATCGCTTGCTATTAGTGGATTATGATCTGCTTACCCAGCATCCGGCACGCACGCTGGAGTTAATCTATCGTTTTATTGGCGAACCGCAATTCGATCACGATTTTAATAATGTCGACTATGCTGAAAATGAGTTTGACCACAATCTTGGGGTCAAAGGTTTGCATAGCGTTAAGCGGAAAGTGGAATACAAAAGTAGGCGCAGTATTTTACCGCCTGACTTATTTATGAAGTATCAAGAAATGGACTTCTGGCTGGATAGTACTGGCACTGCAGCCAATATTATTGCAAGTAAAAAACCTGTAGCACCTAACGCAAAAAATGAAGGGAATCACTTATCATGAGACACGCACTGCTTAGTGGGCTTTCCTCGCTGTTATTACCATTCGGACTCTATGGTGCTGGTGCTATTGCAGCGCCGAGTTATCAGCGATCCTATTTGAGTTCATCGATAAGTGCATCGACCGATCTATTATTGCGTTCAGACACCTCTCTACCACAGGATCTAATTGATTTATCTGGTGATCAACTGGATATCCAGAGTGCACATCCGGTGCGTGAGCTGGTGATTGTTGATGGCGCAGTGGCTGAAGCTGATAAATCGGTATTGCTTCGCGCCCTTAAACCTAGTGTTCAATTGGTAGAGTTAGATTCTTCTATCGCTGGATTACCGCAATTAATTAATGTACTTGATGGTCACAAAAATCTCGCAGCTATTCATGTGGTTTCCCACGCACAAGCTGGTGTGATACTGCTAGGCAATTCACGTATTACCCCAGAGACAATCCAGCAAGAAGTGCAGGCATTTGCTGCGCTAAAAGGCGCGGTGCGTGAAGGTGGCGATTTATTATTTTATGGTTGTGATTTGGCCGCGAATGAAAGCGGTGAAGCGCTGCTGGATATCATTAGCAATAACACGGGTTTGGATGTTGCCGCCTCCAATAATTTAACCGGTAATGCCGAGTTGCAGGGCGACTGGGATTTAGAAGTTACCCGCGGAAATATTGAATCTACTTTGGTGTTTTCTGAAAAAGCATTAAGGGATTTTTCAGAGGTGTTAGCGCCAATTGTAGATGGCACTTATGATTTTGCAGGTTGGAGTGGACAGGGAACTGCACAGCTCAGCACAACCCATTTCAGATTAACAGCTAAGGGGGGGGATGGAGTCACTCAAAATCTAGGTAATGGCCTTGGCAATTTTGCTTACATGCATGGTGGTGCGACTAGCACTAACCATTATTTTTATTTGCGCGCCGATGGTACCAATACTACTGCATTTGAGTTAACGGGATTAACGGGAGGCGAGTACGCTGGCTACTCTAGTGAATTTACTAATCTGCGTATTGTCGGTTACCTGCAGAGTGGCGGAACGGTTACGTCATCTGTTGTTAACGGAGTCCCAGGTGCTCAAAACTTCGCCTTTGGTGCTGGGCAGTTAGGATCTTTTTCTGGCGTTAAGCTAAAAGGGTTCAAATTATTTTTTGATTGTGCAAGTGCTTGTACTTTGCCAAATGATGGGCCGGAGAACTTTGAGTTTCGTAGCTTCACAGTCGCGAATGCAATAGATACTCCTCCTCTACCTACAGTAAGTGATGCCCGAATCAGCATTTCCGGCGCAACTGGCACCAGTGGTGCTTACAAGATTGGCGATACAGTTACCGCTACTTGGAATAATACTGCAAGTGGCGATAATAATTCTGGTGTTACCGGTGTAACGGTTGATTTTTCACAATTCGGCGGTGGTGCTGCTGTTGTTGCAAGCAATAGCAGTAATACCTGGACTGCAAGCTACACAATCACCGCAGGTGCCATCGATAATACGGCGCGCAATGTGAGTGTCACTGCTACGAATGCAGGTGGCAGCGATACTACAGCGGATAGCACCAATGCTACCGTCGATAGCATCGCGCCTACTGTGACAGATGGACGCATCAGTATTTCCGGCGCAACTGGAACCAGCGGTGCCTACAAAATTGGCGATACGGTTACGGCGACCTGGAACAACACGGCTGGTGGTGATAACAATACCGATACGATTAGTTCAGCTACCGTCAACTTCACACAATTTGGTGGTGGTGCTGCAGTGGCCGCAACCAATAGTTCGGGAACCTGGACTGCAACCTACACCATAGTCGCTGGTGCGATTGATAACACCAACCGCAATATCTCCTTCAGTGCAACCGATAACGCCGGCAATGCCACAACCGCAGCAGATACTACTGGTGCGACGATTGATAATATTGCTCCGACCCTGAGCGGTATTGCGCTCAGCGGTACTCCTGCTTCAACTGATTCGAGCATGGCATTTGTTGCCAGTTTCAGTGAGTCAGTAAGCAACATATCAACCGATGACTTTACCTTGGCGACAACTTCAGGAACCGCTACGGGAAATATTGCCAGCGTGTCGGCAGCGTCGGGTACCAGCGTTAATATCAATATCAACGGCATTAGTGGCAACGGCGTCTTCAAGTTGAATTTAAATGGTTCAACCAATATTGCTGACGACGCAGGTAATGCGGGTATTGCGGCTTATAGCAGTGGTGCAACCCACACAGTTGCTATTCCAACTGCGCCTGCTGCACCAACCATAGGCACAGCCACCGCAGGCGATGGCCAAGCATCAGTAACCTTTAGTGCCCCCGGCAATAATGGCGGTTCAGCAATTACTACTTACACCGCTACGGCTAACCCCGGTGGTGCATTTGGCACCTGTGCTGGGCCCGCAGCTTGTACTGCTACAGTTACTGGTCTTAGCAATGGCTCGGCTTACACTTTTACCGTTACCGCGACTAATGGCATAGGCACCAGTACGGCCTCCGGTGCTTCCAACTCAGTAACTCCCAAAGGTGCTCAAACCATCACCTTCGGTAATCCTGGAGCGCAAAACTTTGGTACCACACCAACGCTCAGTGCGACAGCAACATCCAGCTTGACCCCAACCTTCAGTTCATCCACTACCGGTGTTTGTACCATCACCAGCGGCGGCGCCCTGACCTTTGTGACGGCGGGTTCTTGTACTATCGATGCAGATCAGGCAGGCAATACGGCTTGGAATGCGGCCACTACGGTTACCCAAACTTTCACCGTGAATGCGATAGTTCCTGATGCACCAACCATCGGCACTGCCACTGTAGGTGATACTGAAGCAACGGTGACATTTACTGCACCAGCCAGTACGGGTGGGGCTGCGATTATTGCCAGCGGTTACACCGTCACCGCTAATCCAGGTGGTGCAACCGGTACGGGTTCAAGTTCGCCAATTACAGTAACTGGGCTGATGAACGGAGTGGCCTATACTTTTACGGTAACCGCGACCAACTCAGCAGGGACGGGTGCAGCATCGGCAGCTTCCAACTCGATCATTCCGGCATCACCACAGACGATTACCTTTGCTAATCCAGGAACACGGAACTTTGGTACTTCGCCAACGCTGACCGCAAGCTCATCGGCAGGTGGTGGTTATGTTGTCACTTTCACCTCATCTACCACCAGTGTTTGTACTATTACCAGTGGCGGTGTGTTGACCTTTATAACGACAGGAACCTGTACGGTCAATGCGGATCAGGCGGGCGATTTGTCTTTCCTGGCTGCACCGCAGGTGAGCCAGTCTTTCAGCGTTAGCCCCGTAGTTCCCGGCGCACCAACCATAGGGACTGCAATCGCCGGTGATACCCAGGCCAGTGTTGCATTTGTTGCCCCAGTGAATATTGGTGGCTCGGCGATTACCGGTTATACCGTGACGGTAAACCCGGCGGATGTCGTTCCAGTACACGGTGGTTCATCTCCGATTGTGGTGACCGGTTTAACCAATGGCCAAGCGTACACCTTTACTGTAACTGCCGATAATGTGGCGGGTACTGGCTCTGCATCGGCCGCATCCAACTCGATTACTCCGGCAGCAATCCAAACCATCACTTTTGCTGCCCCAAGTGCACAGAACTTTGGTACTACGCCAACATTAACGGCTACAGCTGATTCAGGCTTAACACCTGTCTTTACTTCATCCACTACGGGCGTTTGTACTATTACCTCCGGTGGTGCACTGACCTTTGTGACGGCCGGTAGCTGTACTATTAATGCAGATCAAGCAGGTAATAGTAGCTATTTACCAGCAACACAGGTGAGCAGAACCTTTGCGGTAAATGCTGTCGTGGCTGGAGCGCCAACCATAGGAGCCGCAATCGCTGGGGATAGCCAAGCGGTTGTTAGCTTCACTGCACCGATATTTAATGGCGGTTCATCAATTACGGCTTATACAGTGACATCTAGCCCCGGTGGTTTTACGGGTTCGGGAGCAGGATCTCCAATTACAGTTACAGGGCTTTCAAATGGTACGGCCTATACATTTAGTGTTACTGCGGCGAATACTGTGGGAAGTGGTAATGCTTCAAGTGCGAGTAACTCTGTGACGCCAAATGGTGCACCGACTATTAGTGGTTCGCCGATATTAATAGTGAATCAGGATGCTTCGTACCAGTTTACGCCAACAGCGTCTGACTCTGTGGGAGATACACTTAGCTTTAGTATTAGTAATAAACCTACGTGGGCAACGTTTAATACCGCGACAGGTATGTTGTCTGGTATTCCATTAAATCAAGATGTTGGTGTGACTAACGGAATTGTTATCAGCGTTTCTGATGGCGCTTTATCCGCGAGTCTACCAGCGTTTAATTTAACTGTGACGAACGTCAACGATGCACCGACGATTAGTTCTATGGCTATGACTGCAGCGACCCAAGATGCAGCGTATAGCTACATCTTTACGGCTGCGGATACTGATGTGGGCGATGTACTTACGTTAAGCGCGACAACTAAGCCTAGCTGGCTAAGCTTTAACGTCGCGACTGGTGTATTAAGCGGCACGCCTACTAATGCTGATGTGGGTTCTCACCCAGTGACGCTGAGGGTGACAGACGCAGATGGCTTAACGGCTGACCAATCCTTCATGGTTATTGTGACCAACGTCAACGATGCACCTGTGATTAGCTCTCCAGCCATCACTACAGCAACTCAAGATATAGCTTACAGTTACACAGTGATAGCTACAGACTTAGATGTGGGTGCTGTGTTAACCCTCAGTGTAGTGACCAAACCGAGCTGGTTGAGTTTCAACTCGGTGACAGGTTTACTCAGTGGTACGCCGAGCAATGCGGATGTGGGCAGTCATGCTGTGTTACTGCGAGTGACGGACGCTGACGGATTAACAGCAGATCAATCGTTTAGTATTACAGTCACTAATAGCAACGACGCACCTACCATCACTTCAACAGCAACTACGGCCGCTGTGCAAGAGGCTGTTTACAGCTATACCTTTGCCGCTACAGATGTCGATGTGGACGACGTACTGACATTGAGTGCGGTGACGATACCGAGCTGGTTGAGTTTCAACGCGGCGACGGGTTTACTCAGCGGCACGCCTGGCAATGCTGATGTGGGCAGTCACCCGGTCACCTTACGTGTGACGGATACGGATGGCTTAACGGCTGAGCAGTCCTTTAGCATTACAGTGACTAACGTTAACGATGCGCCTGTTGCGACGAGTGCAAGTGTGACCTTAGAGGAAGATAGCTCTGTGATGATCACGCTTACTGGGGAGGATGCAGATAGTGATCCTCTTACCTATGAAGTGGTGAGCCAACCTGAATCGGGCACTTTGGAGCAGCATGGAACTGTGTGGTTATACACACCGGAGAAAGATTTCAACGGTGCAGATCAGATAAGCTTTATTGCTAAGGATGCTGAACTGAGTTCTGAGCCTGCAACTATCACCATTAATGTCACGCCAGTGAATGATGACCCACAAGCTGTCGATGATAATTACACTCTAGCCAGCACCGCGGATGATAAATACACACTAGCTGCGCTAGAGAATGATGTTGATGTGGACGGTGATACTTTGACTATCGATGGCGCGGCGGCAGACATAGGTAGTGTGCAGATTACTGCTGATGGACTCATATTTACTGCCCCTGCAGCTTATGTTGGTCCGGTCGCACTTCGTTATACCATTAGTGACGGTCAGAAAGGGCGCGCAAGTGCAAAAGTCAACTTACTGGTAGAAGGTGGGGAGGCTGACAATTTACCTGTTATTACTGTACCTAGTGATGTTGAGGTTAATGCAACAGGCTTGTTCACTCGAGTGGATCTAGGGTTTGCGAAGGCCGTCGATCGTAATGGTCATCCACTGCCCGTTTCTTTGGTCGATAAGCGTTTATTCTTTGCCCCTGGTAGTTATCTTGCTTACTGGCAAGCCGTAGATCGTGATGGCAATAAAGCGACTAAGGCTCAGAAAGTAAAAGTGCATCCATTAATTTCCTTGAGTAAAGATCAAGTCGTGGGTGAGGGTAATGAGGTTGTTGTTAGTATTCACTTAAACGGTGTAGCGCCTGAGTATCCAATATCAGTTCCTTATACGGTTGCAGGTTCCGCGGACAGCAATGATCATGACTTAGTCGATGCGGTAGTGGAGATTACTTCAGGTACATTGGCCCATATTCACTTTAGAACCATAGAGGATGGGGAAGTTGAGGCTGAAGAAGATGTGTTGATCAGCCTAGATCCAAGTTTGAATTTAGGCAGTAAGAAGCAAACACAAGTGTCGATCACTGAGGCTAACATTGCCCCGAGTGTGACTCTTGAGGTGACTCAAGCGGGTGAACGTCAGTTGATCGTGGCACAAAATGGTGGCGAGGTTCATATTCATGCGCAGATTAGCGATGCCAACATGAACGATACTTTGACATCTGTATGGTCGAGTGGCGCGCTGAACTTGCAGTCCGATGATGCGGGGATGTTCTTCTTGCCGACAGAGGTCTTGCCTGGCATTTATCCTGTGAGCCTGACTGTGACGGATAGCGGCTTACCCGCGCTGTCTACCACGGAGAAAGTTTATATTGTTGTGCGCCCATCTTTGCCACCTCTGACGGGGACTGATACCGACGGTGATTTGATCCCTGATAACCAAGAGGGATTTACCGATACAGACCGCGATGGCATTCCAGATTACTTGGATGCAATCAATGATTGTAACGTGATGCCTGAAGGTGAGTTGCAGCCTGTGTACTTTCTGGCAGAGGGGCAAGCGGGCGTGTGCTTACGCTTAGGTAATATTGCACTGATGCAAGAGCAAAGTGGTATTCAACTATTACCTAATCTGGTTCCTGAAGACAGTATCGCGGCCAATGTGGGGGGGATTTTTGACTTCATTGCTACAGGACTACCGCAACAAGGGCAGAGTTACAGTCTGGTGATACCACAACGTTCGCCAGTTCCTGCCAATGCAGTATATCGTAAGTATCAAGCCCAAAATGGTTGGAAGGATTTTGTGATTAATGCGCGCAATAGTGTTGCCAGTAGTGAAGGCGAGCGTGGTTTCTGCCCTCCTCCTGGAGATAATCGTTGGACTTCTGGATTAACTGAAGGCCATTGGTGTGTGCAGTTAACCATAGAAGATGGTGGGCCCAACGATGACGATGGCGTCGCTAACCGAACCATTGTCGACCCAAGTGGCGTGTCAGTGATACTCAATGGTAACCATTTACCTGTGGCGAACCCAGATACGGCATCTTTACCTTGGAATCAGAGTCTCGATGTCGATGTGCTCGCCAATGATACGGATAGCGATGGTGATGCCTTGAGGGTAACACAAGTCACCAGCGAGTTCGGAACCGTAGTTATCTTGGCTAATCAGCAGTTAAGTTACACGCCAGCAACCGATTTTATCGGTACAGATGTGCTGGTGTATAGCATTACCGATGGTAAAGGTGGTACTGCGAGTAGTGAGTTGACTGTGATTGTTAATGGCAATACGGCACCTACGACAGTGAACGATAGTGCTGCCATAGATGACAGAACGAGCTTGTTACTCGATGTGTTGAGTAATGACAATGATCCCGATGGCAACGTTTTAACCTTAGTCAGCGCAACCGCGCAGCAAGGAACGGTTTCTGTTGAATCTAATAAGCTACGTTATATCCCTAAAACTGGATTTGATGGAGTCGATACTGTGAGTTATCAGATTAGTGATGGATTGGGCGGCGAAGCAACTGGGCAAGCGTTAATCACAGTTAAGGCATACCAAGATGTGGTGATAGATAACAAGTCGGGTGGAGGCAGTATGTCCTTATGGGCATTAGGTTTGATTCTTACAATGGGATTAATTCGCCGTAAGGAATTACATAAATTAGTCTTGGGCGCTGTGTTGCTCGCAGGCTCCGTTAATCAAGCAAATGCGGCTGATAACTGGTATGTCGAGGGATTTGTCGGGCAAGCTCAGGTTGATAGCAGCAGGCGAGATCTACAGCCACAAGCGGGGACAGGCTTTGTAACATCGGTTGATGATAAAGATACTGCTTTGGGTGTGAGTATCGGTTATCAATGGACTCCCTTTGTTGCCATCGAATTTGGCTATGCCGACTTTGGTAATGGGACTGCGAGGATTGAGGGCGCAAGTCTCACCCCTGAGCAATATCATGAGCAGGTCAAAGCCGTGACGCCAGTATTGGCCGATGGTGTCATGCTGGGATTACGTTTCACTTTACTCCAACATGAAGCTTGGCGGTTTGAATTACCCATCGGGTTGTTTAGGTGGCAAGCGGATATCAGTAGCACTATGGGCAATAGCCGTTTAACTACAGAGCTTGATGGTACAGATTGGTATGCGGGCGTGCGTTTTAGCTATCAATTTAGTGAGTCATGGTCTGTAGGTTTGGGATCTCAATATGTGGACATCGAGCCTAATGATTTCCTCAGTTACCAGCTCAATCTACGATATCAATTTTAAGCGTTAGCATATCAAAAGGGGCATTCGCCCCTTTTTACTATCCAATAAAAACATCATATTTGAGAATATTTTGAAGGTGTTCACTTAAGGCTGGGCTGGGTTTGTGATGCATATCGCAAAGGATTTGTGGCTTACCATTAGGAGCATGTAATAAATTCAGGTTGTAGATTAAAGACAGGATAGTAAGATTGTCACTTACCTTATTTAATTTATCGCTTTTTTATCCAGAGGCAGTTATGTCGCAACGGCAGAATAAGCCGGAAATATTGCATACCGAAGTTGTCGCGAGAAGCCGATTATTTCAAATTGAGCAAGTGCATCTTAAGTTCTCCAATGGTGTAGAGCGCCAATATGAACGCATGAAAGGCGGTAGTCGTGGCGCTGTGATGATAGTGCCTATTCATCAAGGGAAAATGCTACTGGCACGCGAATATGCTGCAGGAACTGATAATTACGAACTCGGTTTCCCAAAAGGTTTGATCGATCCCGGTGAGACAGCAATAGAAGCTGCTAATCGTGAATTACAGGAAGAAATTGGCTTTGGATCGAATAAGCTCACTTTACTGAAAGAACTCAGCCTAGCTCCGGGTTATTTCTCTAGTAAGATGCAAATTTTTCTTGCAGAAGATCTGTATGATAGTCGCCTTGAAGGTGATGAGCCTGAGCCAATTGATGTGGTGCCTTGGTCGCTCGCCGATTGGGAAGCCTTGCTCGATGATGTCGATTTTTCTGAATCCCGTAGTGTGAGCGCGTTGTTTTTGGCGCAAAAATATTTACATAAATAATCTTTTTCCTTTTAAGCGTTCAGAGTTTGCACGCTTGCAAAACATTCGCTCAGCAGGCGATTGGAGTTGTTATGAAGCCAGAAGAGTTGATCGACGAAGTTATTGCGATTGCGACCGATGCAGGGATAACTATCCGTGACATTTATCTCAAAGGTAATTTTGAGCGAGAAATGAAGTCTGACAATACCCCTGTCACTTCCGCAGATTTAGCGGCTAACAAGATCATTTGTGACCGATTAACCGCCTTAACGCCTGATATTCCTGTGTTATCTGAAGAAGCCGCTGACATTCCGTTGAGTGTGCGTGAATCTTGGAAGCGCTATTGGTTGGTGGATCCGCTCGATGGTACGGGGGAGTTTATCGCCGGCAGTGGTGATTTTTCAGTCATTATTGCGCTGGTGGAACACAATCGTCCCGTGATGGGCGTAGTTTATGTGCCTATGACGCAAGTGTGTTATTACGCTATTGCTGGTTTAGGGGCGTACAAGCGCACGGATAAACAAGAAGTGCGTATTAGCAGTCGCCAAATTGAGCACCGTGAAAAGGTATCCCTAAGATTAGCCGTAAGTCGCCGTCAGGACCCTCAATCTGTGTTGACCCTATTCAACCATCCCAAACACTGCGAGTTAGTCGTGATGGGGGGCGCAGCGTTAAAGAGTTGTCTTGTCGCCGAAGGTCGTGCTGATTGTTATGTACGAGTCGGACCAACGGGTGAGTGGGACACGGGAGCTGCGCAAATTATCGTCGAGGAAGCGGGTGGACAGCTGATGGATACTGAGCTGCAACCGTTAACCTACAATGAGCGCGAGAGCTTAGAAAACCCTAACTTCATCGTAGTTGGCGCACCCAACTTAGAGTGGGATAAGATTTTAATAGGTGAATGATTTTCAAATGCAGTCTATACGTCCGGTATTAAAGTCAGAGTTATTCGCAGTTTATCAGCTCGAACAGGCCATTTTTGGTGAGCATAGCTATCCCGATTTTTTCTTCCGTCAGGGATTTGATTGTTGGCCAGAGCAATTTTTAGTGGCCGTGGATGCAGATAATCAGCTACAAGGCTATTTGCTCAGTGCCCAGAGTAGCGATCCTAACTGCATGTGGATATTATCTGTCGCAGTGAGTGAAAATGCTCGCGGGAAGGGATTTGGCAAACGTTTGATGCAACAATGTTTAGCCGAGTTGCCCGTGTCAGTTGAGCGGGTGTGTTTAACCGTTGATCCGAGTAACCCTGCCCATGGCTTATATCAGCATTTAGGTTTCATTGATTCAACTTTTGAAGCCGATTATTTTGGCGATGGCGCAGATAGGGTTGTGATGACTTATCGCAGGCCTTAAATCGCGCGCTTATCTTTGAACCAAAGATTATCCTCAAATAAAAATCACCTTTGAATTAAGAATGATTTTTAAATCAAAATAATGGACGGTGTGCTGACTGAGTGTGCCGTTTTTTATGCTCTTTTAGGTGATGTCATCCCACGGATCCAGTTCGGCTTGCTGAGGGAATCTAATTCGAGTGCCTATCTTTATCCATCATCTTCAATAGTATCCTTCATTATTTACCCTCTTCTGTACGTAAAACAAACTTATTTTGAACGTTGTTTTTTATTTTAACTGCTGTTAGTCTCTTGCTATTCAACAGGGGATGAGACCTATGGCCAGACGAAAAGAACACAGCCATGATGAAATTCGCGCGATGGCAATACAAGCGGCAACTGAGTTACTGATAGATCAAGGTGCCATAGGGCTCAGCTTACGCAAAGTGGCCAGCCAAATTGGTTATGTCCCTAGTACCTTGATCAATATTTTCGGCAGCTACAACTATTTATTACTGGCAGTTTCTGAGTCAACGCTTAGGACTTTGCACGACCGATTGACGGGTGTTCGTGCGGCCGACAGTTTAGGTAAAATTATTGCAATGGCTTGGGAGTATAGTCAATTCGCCCATGAGCAGCGCCAAGCTTTTAAGCTGGTTTTTGAGCTGCAATTACTCGATTCTGAACCCTTGCCCGAATCGCAAGGGCAATTGATTGCGGGGTTATTTACTCTGATTGAGCGTGAATTGGCGCAACTATTTCCCGAGGTTACGCCGGTGCAGCATCTCAGTATGAGCCGGGTATTATGGGGGGGAATTCATGGGCTGACCTCTCTGTCACTCGATAATAAGCTCTTCGCTGAGTCATTATCACTGCGGGATTTACTCAAGAGTCACGTACAAGCTTATTTACAAGGAATGGGTTACCAGAAGGAACTATCATGCTGCTAACAAAACGTTTTTTACCCTATTTTGCGACTCAGTGCTTAGGCGCATTGAATGACAACATCTATAAAAATGTGTTGCTGTTATTAGTGACCTTTAGCCAAGTGAAAGACCTACCCATAAGCGTCGATATGTTTGTGAACTTGGCGGCTGGGGTGTTCATTTTGCCATTTTTCCTCTTTTCGGCCCATGCGGGTGTGGTCGCCGATAATATGGATAAGGCTAAACTCATTCGCCGATTGAAACTACTCGAAGTCATCATCATGTTTAGCGCCGCGATTGCGATTCTGAGCGAGAGCTACATGATGATGTTATTACTATTATTTTTAACGGGTAGTCAGTCTGCATACTTCGGTCCGGTTAAATATTCCTTGTTACCCCAAGCGTTGAAAGAGGACGAGTTAGTCACAGGCAACGCTTGGGTTGAAATGGGCACTTTTCTCTCTATTCTGGTGGGCACTTTGAGTGCGGGGATCTTGGTTTCTAATGAAAACGGTACGCTTTGGTCGGCGATTACTGTTGCTGTATTAGCCTTTGCAGGATATTTATCGAGCCGAGCGATTCCTGCATTACCCCCGCAGGGCGTCATTGAAAAAATACGTTTCAGGCCGTTATCGGGCACTTGGCGTAGCATCAAAAAAGCCCGTCAAACGCCTTCAATCTGGATGGCTATCCTCGCTATCAGTTGGTTTTGGTTTTTAGGTGCGACCTATCTGACTCAGTTTCCTAACTTTGCTAAGCTGCATTTGCATTCTGGTGCGACTGTGGTGTCATTATTATTAGGCATGTTTTCCATCGGGATTGCTGTTGGCTCCTTCGTTTGTGAACGTTTCTCCTACGGCCATGTGGAGCTCGGTTTACTGCCATTTGGGGTATTGGGATTAACTATTTTTGGTGTCGATTTGCTTTGGGCTATTCCACCTGCGCCAGTGGATGCTGGTTTTGTCTATGGATTAAAGGCCTTTATTGGCGAGTCGCAACATTATCGGGTGATGCTGGATTTCTTTATGATCGGCGTTAGCGGCGGTTTGTTTATCGTCCCCCTTTATGCGTTTATTCAATCTCGTTCGCCTAAGGGTGAATGTGCTCAGGCGATTGCCGCCAATAACATTATGAACTCATTGTTTATGGTGGTTTCGGCACTGTTATCTATGCTGTTGCTGGGCGTTGCAGGTTGGACTATTCCACAGTTATTTCTGCTACTCGCCGTGATGAATGCTGTAGTCGCGCTCTATGTTTATTCACAAGTACCAGAATTTACACAACGATTTATCAGTTACTTACTCAGTCATGTCATGTATCGAGTGACAGTCACAGGCCGAGAGAAAATTCCAAAAGAAGGGGCTGGCATCATAGTCTGTAACCATGTGAGTTATGTGGATGCATTGATTATTATGGGAGCGTCGACACGGCCAATCCGCTTTGTGATGGATAAATCCATCAGCGAAATTCCTCTGTTGAAGTATTTGTTCCGCCATGCAGGTGTGATCCCTATCTGTTCGCCTAAGCAAAGTGAAGAGACCTATAATCGTGCCTTCGAGGCGATTCATGAAGCGCTCGCCAATGACGAGTTGGTATGTATTTTCCCTGAGGGTCGACTCACACCTGACGGTGAACTTGGCGATTTTCGTCCCGGAATTGATAAGATTTTGGCCAGAGATCCTGTGCCAGTCATTCCTATGGCATTGCACGGATTATGGGGATCTTACTTTAGCCACAAGGGCGGACATGCCTTAGCTAAAATGCCCAAGCGTTTTTGGTCAAGGGTGTCGGTGGATTTAACGGATGCCGTCGATGGTAAGCTTGCGAATAAGGAATCTTTGAGAGTCCAAGTGGCTTGCCTGCTGGGCAAGTTTTAAATTCGTTAAGGCATGAAATAAAGTGATAGCCGCGGATCTAATGTTCGCGGTTATCTCATTTATGCGTGGGTAATTTATCGAGTTTGATAACTATCCAACCACTCATGCATCGCTTGATGTGAGCCTTTAAAAAGAACACGTTCGGACTTTTTCTGTAATTGGTATTGATACATAGGATCGTAATACTTGTGCAATAACAGGTTTATCCAGACTAAGTGCAGCGAAGTGTCATTCTGGTTGATTTGTTGATCGAGGGCTTGTTGCATCAAATCTTGCAGTTCTTGATGTTGTTTTCCGCCTAGACGTTTGCGAATGCTCACTAAACTCTGTAATAGATATTCACTGAAAGCCGCAAAACCTGCTTCCGGCCCTAGGCGCTCACAGAAGCCGCTATACATTTTATGCACATATTCATAGCGTAAGCGTTCGAGCCTCGCATCGTCCGACTCTTCTAGCACTAAAACATTAGCGGCTTGCATGGCATTGTAAAATGTCTGCGGCAGCGCCGAACGCCCAATCAGGAAGCTTTCATCCTCGAGCAGTAAACACGCCGCGCCACTTGTTTGGTGCTGTAGCAAGGCAATGGCGAGTTGATTTTCAAAGTTAATCTGCGTTGGCTGTGGGTCGATATTCTTTCCAAAACTAGAGCCTCTGTGATTGGCTATCCCTTCAAGATCAACCGCTTCTTTACGCTGTAGTAGAAAATCGGTTTTACCGCAGCCCGTCATCCCGCTCAAACTCAATAACGGTTGCTGAGCGGGTGCCGCTTCAATCACGCCAATCAGATATTGGCGCATGGCCTTATAGCCACCCTGAATATAGGGGACTTCGATCCCCGCTTCTTTGAGCCATTGCTGAGTGAGTTGCGAGCGCAGGCCGCCGCGAAAGCAATAAAGGTAAGCATTAGGATTGGCTTTAACATAGCTAGCCCAAGCCTCGATTCTCTGTTGCTTGATGGGACCATTCACCAGTGAATGACCTAATGCAATCGCGGCTTGCTGACCAAATTGCTTATAACAAGTACCGACTTTTTCCCTTTCACTATCCAGCATCAAGGGCAAGTTGGTCGAGTTGGGAAACGCGCCCCGAGTGAACTCTATGGGCGCTCGCACATCCATCATCGGATGTTGGTTGAGGAAAATTTCTCGATATTGCTCTGCGGCTACAATAGCGCTTGGCATCAGCACAACACCACATTCGCTGCAGTGGTCGGTGTTTCCAGTGACCCAATGCAGATTGGGGTTATGTGGTTCGCATCGAGTAGGGCAATTAATTCCGCTTCAGCTGCGGCCGAGACGGCAACTAACAGGCCACCACTGGTTTGCGGATCGCACAGTATCGCTTTTTGATGCTCGCTGAGCTCGGGGAGATGCTCGCCATAACTATCGTAATTACGGTGAGTTCCGCCAGGAACACAACCTAAGGCCAAATAATCTAAGGCGCGTGGTAACAATGGCACTGCATCAAATTTAAGCTTCGCAGTGAGGTTGGCGCCTTGGCACATTTCGAGTAAGTGTCCCGCCAGTCCAAAACCTGTGACATCGGTCAGGGCATTTACACCGCTAATTTTTGCAATGGTCGCGCCTATAGTATTGAGTTGGCACATGGCATTTACCGCAATGAGACTATCTTCATCGCGGAGTTTTTTCTGTTTTTGCGCTGTGGTTAAAATACCAATGCCGATAGGTTTAGTGAGATATAAACGATCGCCGGCTTTAGCGGTATCATTCTGTTTTAAATCACTTAAGGCAATTTGCCCGGTAACCGCGAGACCAAAAATAGGTTCGGGTGCGTCTATGCTATGACCACCGGCTAGCATGATCCCCGCTTCCATGCAGGCTTGTCTGCCGCCATCGACCACTTGCTGTGCGATTTCTGCGGGTAGTTTATTGATTGGCCAACCTAAAATTGCAATCGCCATAATAGGCGTGCCGCCCATGGCATAAATATCGCTGATCGCATTGGTCGCTGCGATACGACCGAAGGTGAATGGATCGTCAACAATTGGCATAAAAAAATCGGTAGTGCTAATGATGCCTATGTCATCATTGAGTTTGTACACTGCAGCATCGTCGCGGCTCTGATTGCCAACCAGCAGATTTGGATCGGTAAATACAGGTAATTGCGAGGCTAAGATAGTGCTGAGCACTTTAGGGGATATTTTGCAGCCACAACCTGCGCCATGACTATATTCTGTTAGCTTGATTGATTCTGGGAGTGTAACTGGGGAATCTGACATGATCTCAACAGCCTATTTAAGTGATTAAGGCATCATCATAATCAGATACGGCCACCATGCAAGGTGGCCGTATGACTTTCGGGCAGAATTGTGGCTTAGCTATAAGTTGCGGTCAGGCTGTGCCAATGTTTTTGCTGGACTAAGAAACGCGCCTTTAGCTCTTCAACTTGTTGCAATAGTTGCTGATCGACAAGTTGTTTACGCTTGGCCTCAAGCAAGGTTTTCTGTGCTTGATAGTAATCCATTAAGTGCAGCTTTAATAACTCATACTCTGCTTGGATTTTTTCAATAATTTCATCAGCATTAGGCAGGTTATTAACCTTCCGCTTGGTACGTAATAACTGCATCTGTAAGCGTGCGCTCTCGATACGTTCCTGTGGACTCGTACGCAAATCCTTAGCTAATCCCAACCAAGATAATGACTTAATCAACCATTTGGTTGGATCGTAGTGCCACCATTTAATGCCATTACGATAGTCATTTTCGAAAATATGATGGAAATTATGATAACCCTCACCGTAGGTCAACATGGCCAAGAAGCCATTATCGCGGGCGGTATTCTTATCGGTATAAGGCTGACTGCCCCACACGTGGGCTAAAGAGTTGATAAAGAAAGTGCAGTGATGCACCACCACTAAACGCAATAAACCCGCCATCAATAACATAGACAGCACGTCACCATTGAGCCAGCCAAGCAGTGCTGGCAGTCCAATGTTCATCAGCAAAACGAGTGCGAGGTAATGTTTGTGTTGCCACATGACAATACGGTCATTTTGCAGATCACGCACATTTTGATAATCGTGATAGCGTTGCGACTGATACTCACGCAGCATCCAACCGATATGGCTGTACCAGAATCCCATTTTGGCTGAGTACGGGTCCTTGTCGTTATCATCTACGTGCTTGTGGTGGACTCTGTGATCAGATGCCCAGTGCAATGCACTGTTTTGTAATGCTAAAGCACCACCAAGGGCATATATAAAACGCACCGCCGGATGGGCTTTATAGGCCTTGTGTGACCAGAGTCTGTGATAACCCGCGGTGATTGACAGGCCACTGGCAAAGGCTAAAACAATAAAAGCGATCCATTCACTAGCACCATAGCCATGAACAATACCGCGCCATGGAACTAAAATTACTGCACTGAGGAAAGTGATGGCAAACAGACTGACATTAAGCCAGATGATAGGGGGTTTTTTCATTATAGGTTTCCAAAATTCGCTTTTGAGCGTACATCTGTAAGCTAATTTAGCTTAGCTATATTGTTTGGTCAAGGACGATAGGGCTGTGTTTAATGCCTAAAAGCGGTATTATCGCGTTATTACATTCAGTTAGCGGATTTAAGAATGGGTATTCGAGCACAGCAAAAAGAGAAAACTCGCAGAGCTTTAGTCGATGCGGCCTTTAATCAGCTAAGTGCTGAGCGCAGTTTCTCAAGTCTGAGTTTACGAGAAGTTGCTCGGGAAGCTAATATCGCGCCGACATCTTTTTATCGCCATTTTAAAGATATGAACGAACTCGGTCTTACTATGGTTGACGAGGGCGGGTTAACCCTAAGGCAGATGATGCGTAAAGGCCGTCAGCGAGCTGAAGTGGGTGGCAGTGTGATCCGTATTTCCGTTGATACCTTTATGGAAGTGCTTGATTCTAATCCAAACGTATTCCGTATCTTATTGCATGAACGTTCAGGAACCTCAGCAGCGTTCCGTGCGGCAGTTGCCCGCGAAATTGAGCATTTTATTTCTGAATTGGCTCATTATACCGAAGCCAAAGCGGGGCGAACCCCCTTGCTAGCTCGTGCACAGGCTGAAGCTTTAGTTACACTGGTGTTTAATGCCGGCGCTTCCGCATTAGATATGAAACGGGCTGACCGCAAAATTCTTGCCGATCAATTAGTCATGCAATTGCGCATGGTCGCCAAAGGCGCCGAGGCTTTGCAGCATAAGGTTGAACACCGCTAATCTGAGTGAGATGTAGATTTACTAAAATAATGGAGCCTAAGGCTCCATTATTTTTAGCGAATTTACGTTTAAGTGTTATGCAGTCGAGCTCAGTGTATCTGAAGTGATTAACGACGCTCGAGTAGTACACCCGTTTCCATGTGATCTGTGTAAAAGATTTCCAATCTACGTGTGTCCATGCAAGTCCATCGATGTTTCATATCAAATTGATTCTATAAGATTTTATTTTTATTGTTGTCCATGAGTATCTCTGGGGATACAATAAAAACTCACCCGTCACCGTACCCCCAGCCGTACCCAGAATTGTTGAGGTTTACTCATGACCACAAAGCGAATTAGCAGCAATGCCACATTACAAGCATTGAGTCCGCAAGATAAAGAGTACCTAATCCCAGATAAAAAAATTGAGGGGCTCAACATCCGCGTCCGCCCAACTGGCACTATGACTTGGGTATTTCGATTTCAAGTTGGTAAGAAGCACGAAAAAATCTCAATGGGCCGATACGACAAGTCGAGACCCGAAACCGGGATGACATTAGAGCAGGCAAGAAAAGAGGCCGGGCGTTTCCGTAGTTGGCTAGAAAATAACAAGAATCCTAAGCAAGAATTGTTAAGAGAGCATCGTGAGCAAGAGGAAGCGAAAACATTTGATAATGCTTTTGTGAGTTTTGATGAGAAGCAGCTTTCAAAGCAATTGCGGGGTTCTCAGGCAAGAGCCATCTATTTGCGCGACATAAAGCCGTATCTTGGCAACATTAAATTAGCTGATTTGAGAATGAATGATCTCAATAAAGTGTTTGATGCTAAGGTGGATAAAAATGGTCGGAGGATGGCTGGCGCCATAGGGGTGTGTCACAAGATCATCAATCAGGTTATCAAGCATGCCTTGGCGTTGAATATGATCGATACGCATCCTGCTCCGCTATTGAGGGCGAGAGATGTGGGTGGCGGGACGAAAATCACCAGGCGAAATCTAAGCTTCTCCGAGCTGAAAATATTGCTAACAAGTTTGCCTTCTTGGCGAACGGATGCTACCAATATTCGGCTATTAAATTTCTTACTTGGGTGTGGACAAAGGATCAGTGCGGTACTTGAAATGCGCTGGAGTGAAATTGATTTTGATAAGCAGCTTTGGCTGCTGCCTGCGAGTTCAGAAGATCGGCACACTAAGAGCCAAGACAGTCGCCAAGTGCCACTAAGCGACTACCTTGTTAAACAGCTGCTAGAGCAACGTGAGAGTGTCCCTAGTCATTGGAAATTGGTATGGCCTCAGGTTGGCTTAGATAAAGTACAAGAGCCCTCTGCGATTCGCTCTCATATCAAACGCAACCTGCCGTCAAATCTTGAACATTTCTCGCCTCATGACTTACGCCGTACTTTTATCAGTCGATGCAGTGAAATGGGACTAGATATAGTGGCAATTGAAAAGACGGTTGGTCATCAGCTTCCTGGGATGCTGCGAGTCTATAATCATCATGATTACCTGAATGAGCAATTATCAGTATTACAAGCTTGGGGAGAGAAGCTCGAAACACTGATGATTGAGAATGTCGTACCTTTATCACCACAGAAACTTGCTTAAAATATCAACTAAAAAGAGGAGGGTATTTATAAGCAAGCATGATTATTTCGATGAGCGAAGGGAAGCATTAGAGAAATTGTCGCAATATTTGAAATTGATAATAAACACCTCATGCTGAAATAATAACTATTTAGCTCTAGCTCAGTTAAAAGCTTTTAACTGAGCTAGAGCTAAAGCTAAAGCTAAAGCTAAAGCTAAAGCTAAAGCTAAAGCTAAAGCTAAAGCTAAAGCTAAAGCTAAAGCTAAAGTCAACAGTCCGATTTAAATACCGGTATGCCTCTAACAAGAGCTTTGTCGATCATTTTATTCAAATGGTCACTTATTCGTCATTGTAGAACCAGTAAATTATTAGTTTACTTACCGAGATGTCCATAAGTATCAGATCACATCTCCAGCCTTTCTTACTTTTGCTCCTGAGTTAATAATCTTCGTAATTTTGGAGTCAGCCAAAAAAACCTCGCTGAATTGGGCTTTGTTTTCCCTTATAAATCCTCTAAGAGCATTGTAGGTTCGCAGACGGTAAGCCCCGAGTTCTGGCAGTGAGGCTTTCATGTTGAAATTGTGCTTTTTGATAATGGATTCCACTTCACTGAATATTATAGGGACAGTTTGCTCTATGTGAGCTGGCTCGGTCTCAATAAGGGTGGGCGGAATACGGTTCACCTCCTCTTTCAGCAGCCGGTCGATAAGTTTATTAGTCACTTCGATGCTGTCTCCTAGGACAAAGAAGAGATCCCAAGCGAAGCGTTCCAGCTGGCGAAAGTTTCCCGGCCAAGGGGAATGTAATATTTTTTCCATGACTCCCTCTTCGTAAACCGTGAAAAGCTGTGACAAAAGCTGTTTCGCCTTTCCATTGCTGGTAAATACAGGCAAATCTAAGGATTTCCATCGGTAGAGCGTCAGAATGTGGGTTAACAACTCTAGAGCATTGTCTTTTGCAAAAAGCTCGTTGAGTGATTTGAATTTCACAACGTCACGAATACGATGAAACAAATCGCGACGTAACCGACCTTCTGCCAGTAGGAGCTCGACGGGTTCATTGACAGCGAGTACCACTTTGACATCGTATTTTTTCTTAGTCGCATCATCACCTACTTTACTAATCCAGACGTCATTACTAATGGCAGACAGTAAATCCAACAACTGTGTTTGTGAGGCCAGACTTGCGCTTTGTAGTTCATCGAGGAAAAGCACGCCGTTATGTGATTCTTCAAAAAATCCTTTTTTGTTGGTTGCTCCGGTAAATGCACCGCTTGTCGATCCTCGCATACGGGTTTCCAGCAATGTTTCACTGACGGCGGCAAGGTTAATCTCAACCATTGTCTTACCCATTTTCGTGGCGAGATGTTTTGCCGCCGCACTTTTACCAGTCCCAGTATCTCCTTCAATAAGTAGAGGGCCAGGCTTGATGTGAATGCCCGTATCCTCATCCATTCGCAGCTGTGAATTCCTAGCAAAGAGCGAGGCCAGCACGTTTCGGAAGATTGAATCGCCAGCAGCGGCCTTATGCCCAGATTTTGCCAACGCGATGGAGGTGTTTCCTGAACTAAGCAAAACCGAAAGCGAACCGATAAACTCATTACGCTTATCAACTTGGTACAACGCTGAGCCTGACGGGGCACTATCTGGTAGCAAAAAAACGGTTTTGCGCATCACAATAGCTCGCGCTCGGTTGATAAAATCGCGGTCATTACCCAGATCGTATCGGTCTATTATCCCTACAGCTTTGAAAATATTACTCTCATTTTGCAAGACTAGACTTGGTCCCTTATCTGCAATTAGCTCAACCCACTGCATAAATTCCGGATATTTTTTCACCAAAACTAGGATGTTTTCCTGTTTCACGAGCAACTCCAGCGCCAGCCTCCATTCGTTCAGCACGGCCTGAGAAATCATATCGGTAATATCTGAGGTAAACGAAATTGTCTGCTCGCAGGACAATTCTGTACTGACCTGATGCCAATAAAATGCTAAATCGGCTGGAGATTTTTCTTCGCTAAAATTGATCACACGGAAATTCATAATGTCGAAATCATTATTAAGTGAAACACTTAGCGATGTTTTCATTACTAAAACAAAAAGTCAACATTGAGCGATGAATATATAAAACATTGTTTTATATGTATTAAAAAATATTTTTAAAGTTGGCACATACTTCGCAATAGTCATATCAGTCTTCTATATAGGAGCGAGAGCCATGACTACTTCTAAAATTAACCAAAGAGAAATCAACATGACTATCCAAATTGCTAGTCCAGACCAAATCAGTAAACTGTTAGCCTTTATTGGCGTAAAAGCCAAAGGGACACAATTTGAAGTCGCGGCCAGCTTGCTGCAAAGCGTTGAAAACGAACTGCATGACTTCTGCAAAGCACGCCGTATTACGGTTCAGTTTGAAGACCCATCGACCGATCGTATAATTTACTTTTGTACCACTGGGGTGGTAACTGGCACGGTGATGGGCGCGATTTTAGGCGGTGTGCTCGGCGCGTTAACAGGGGCAGTGCTAGGGACTGCGGCTGGGGCAGCCTTAGCGCAGATACGTATTACTGTCACCCCGGTAGCCGATAGCGGCAACCTTGTTCTGACGTTAGTCTAACTTATTACAGTAAACGCAGGTGCAGCGGCACAACGCAGCACCTGCTCAAAAGGAAATAAATAATGACCAAACCTCTTTCACTCGTTGATGTTTTACAACGATCCCTAGCGCAGAAAAAAGAAGACATTACTCCACTGCTTAAATACCTTGGCACCACCCAGGAGGAACTAAAGCTACAGATGGAGCGCAGCAGTACCCATTCAGATGCGCAAAAAATTGCCGATTACCTGTGCAAAATGGGCAGCAACGATATCGCCAGAATATTTCGCAGCGGTAAAGGCGTTGAGTATAAAGAAATCGTCTGCGATGTTGGTGAAAAGCTCAAGGTTCAAGGGATCAGTGAAAACAATTCGGTAGAGAAAAACGAAGAATTAATTATTCAGCATATGTTTTCTGATGCACTGAAGAAAATGAGCGATGAAGAACGCAGCGCGCTGATGCGTTCTATGAATCTTTCAGAAAAAGATCAGGGAGCAATACTGGCGGGCACATTATTGGCTTCGCAGGTGATGCTTAACCAATTTGGTGGCTTCGCGGTGTATCGGATGACCGTCATTCTGGCCAACATGCTGGCCCGCTCACTTCTGGGTAATGGCCTCAACTTTGCAGCAAATGCAGCGCTGGTAAGAGGGGTCGGGGCATTTCTAGGGCCAATTGGTTGGATTGTTTCCGGCACATGGCTGGCGGTAGAAATTGCTGGCCCAGCTTTTCGAAAAACAGTCCCGGCGATCATACACATTGCAATGTTGCGTCAAAACGTATTGAAACGCCTGACCATCAGCGTAGTGGGAGATGGTTCCGTAGGCAAAGACGCGCTATTAAAAAGTGTATTCGGTGTCGATACTGGCAATATCAATCCTATTGCTGGCTCAACAGCCGATACGAAAGTTTATGACCTTGGGCATACTGGCACCATTAAACTGATTAACTTCCCTGGATTTCACGACGTTCGTTCCGAGGTCAATGACCTAGTGAATGACAACATTAAGCATACCGATCTGTTCCTGCTGGTGGTCGATGTCTGCCGTGGAGTATCGGGTCACGAAGTGGAGACATTGGAAAAATTAAAGGCGGAGGGTAAACCTGTGTTGGTCTGCCTAAATAAGGTAGATATGCTGCGCCCGGATCAGAAAGAGAAAATGCTTGAGGTAGCCAAAATACGCTTGGATAACCCCGATGTGATTGAAACCGTGTTTGACCCAGACCCGCGCTGGCCACAAGATGGCCCAATTGGTACGCAGGCCGTGTTTAACTGGGTAGTGAGTCAGTTAGAAGCTAAGGGTAAAGAGACCGAACACTTAAAAGCCGAACAAAAATAACGGCGAGAAAATAAAACCTGGGGCATGCCTAATGCCGATCAGTTAAGACAGATCGCTTGACGATCTCGCTGAAAAGATCAAAATCCGATGACCTCATGTCATCGGATTTTTTATGCAACTCTCAGAAGCACTCGCCCGTACTCATATTACCCGCCTAACCGAATTCACCTGCTTAGCAGATGTGTTAGAACCTGAGTTAATTCAATCTTGTCTAGACTCTCAGGGCGTTGCGACGTTAAGACGGCGTAAATTGCCGATG